>CACJRK010000015.1 GCA_902595795.1 uncultured Pelagibacteraceae bacterium | reverse complement strand
TCATATAATCAAAAAAGTTAAAACAATTAATTCTTTTTGGTTCAAACGCTTTAAAAAAAAACCTAAAATGGCAATTACAGGGCTTAACCCTCATTGTGAAAGTATTCATTCATTTAATGAGGATGAAAAAGTAATTCTACCAAGTATTAAATTTTTAAAAAAAAATAATTATAATGTTTCAGGGCCATTCCCTGCCGATACTATTTTTTTAAAAAACAATCGAAAAAAATTTGATGTTATTATTGGCATGTATCATGATCAAGTTTTGACACCCGCTAAAACTTTGTTTGAATATGATGCAATTAATGTAACAGCAGGACTTCCTTTTTTACGGGTTTCCCCTGACCATGGACCAAATGAACAAATGATTGGAAAAAATATATCTAATCCACTTAGTTTAATTAAATCATTACAATTTTTAGATTTTTAAGTGACTAAAACAAAAAAAAGTTTAGGTCAAAACTTTCTAATTGATCAAAATATTATAAAAAAAATAGTAAATCTTGTAGATATTAAAAATGAAGAAGTTCTTGAAGTTGGCCCAGGAACTGGAAATTTAACAATTGAGATTTTAAGAAAAAATCCAAAAAAATTATATCTTGTTGAAAAAGATAATGAATTATCGGGATTATTAAATGAAAGATTTGGAAATAAAATTACACTCTTTAATAATGATATTTTAAATTTTAATGAACAATCATTCTCAAGAAATCAAATAACTGTTTTTGGAAATCTGCCTTATAATATTTCAACAGAAATCTTATCTAAGTGGATAATAAATTTGAAAAATGAATATTGCTGGTTTAAACAATTAATTTTAATGTTTCAAAAAGAGGTTGCGGATAGAATTATCGCCAATTTTAATACATCTGCCTATGGCAGATTAGCGATATTGACGAACTGGAGACTTAAAGTAAAAAAAATTTTTGATATTCGGCCAGAATGCTTTTCTCCAAGACCTAAAATTAATAGTTCTGTTCTTTATTTTGAGCCAAAAAATGATTATGTTCAGATTGAAGACCCAAAAAATTTAGAAACAATTTCTAGAGTTTTTTTTAATCATAGACGAAAAATGCTTAAAAAACCATTTAATCATCTATTTAATGGAGATCAAAAAATATTAGATAAACTCAAAATTGATTTAAATTTAAGACCTCAAAATTTAGACTTTGATACTTATTATGAATTAACCCGTGAATACGAGAAGTTACGAAATTAGTTTTTCAACATGATTTCTAATAAACTCTTTATCATAATCTTTTGATCCATTTGAAACTTCAGCATTTATTAGGTTTGTAATTTTTTGAAAGCATTCTTCTAATTCATTATTAATAACAACGTAATCATAATTTATCCAATGTAGCACATCTCTTTCAAATTGACTCATTCTTTCCTCAGCCATCGATTTATCATTAATGTGACGAATAGATAATCTATCAAAGAGAATTTTTTTACTTGGCGGAAGTATAAAAAATGTAATTAATTTATAATCTAATTTTTTGTTTTTAATTTGATCAGCACCTTGCCAATCTATATCGAATAATACGTTCTTACCTTTATTGAGTTTATCTATTACTGGTGTCCTTGTAGTGCCATACAAGTTATTAAATACTTTTGCGTACTCGAGAAATTCTTGATTTTTAATTAGTCTTTCAAATTCTAATTCATCAACAAAAAAGTAATCTTTATTTTGATTTTCATTTGATCTTGGTTTTCTAGTTGTATGGGAAATAGACACTTCAAAATTATCATGATCAGATAATTTTTTTACTAGAGTGGTTTTGCCTGCTCCTGATGGAGAAGACAAAATTATCATTACCCCATCTGTTTCTGATGGCATTAAATTTCTAGTTAGCTTTTCCTTCGATAAATTTAACTGCATCTCCTACAGTTAAAATTTTCTCAGCTTCACTGTCTGAAATTTCAGATCCAAATTCTTCTTCGAAAGCCATCACTAACTCAACAGTATCTAAACTATCTGCTCCTAAATCATCTATAAAACTTGATTCTTCAGTAACCTTAGCTTCATCAATACCTAAGTGATCAGCTACAATTTTTTTTACTTTGCTTGAAACGTCTTCTGACATATTGATCCTTTTTGTTATAAATTCTTAATAGTTTAATTAGCTATTTTGTCAAGCCATATACATGCCCCCATTAACATGCAGGGTCTCACCATTTATATAACTTGATTGACTTGAGCATAAAAAAAGTACTGCATTTGCAATATCATCAGGCTCCCCTAGTCGAGCAGAAGGAATTTTTGATATAATAGCATCTTTAAATTTATCATCTAATTTATCTGTCATCGTTGTTTTAATAAAACCAGGCGAAATACAATTTATATTTATATTTTTCTTTGCATATTCTATTGCTAAACTTTTTGACATAGCAACAATACCAGCTTTTGATGCCGTATAATTCGCTTGACCTAAATTCCCAGTGTGTCCAACAACTGATGTAATATTGACAATCTTACCAGATTTATTTTTAAGCATTTTTTTTATTGCAAACTTGCTCATTAAAAAAGTTGATGTCAAATTTATATCAATTACTTTTTGCCATTCCTCTAAACTCATCCTTATTGCTAAATTATCTTGAGCGATACCTGCATTGTTAACTATGCAATCTAAACTACCACCAAGCTCTTTGGTTGCGTTTTCAACAAATTCCTCAATTTTATCACTTTGAGAAATATCAAACTTTAATATTTTAATATTTCCATATTTGCCTTTTAGCTCCTCAAGTTTTTCCATTCTTGTGCCTGAAGCTAAAATATTAGCCTCTGCTTTATTTAATTTTTCAATTATTGAGTTCCCGATTCCACCCGAAGCGCCTGTAACAATAATGTTTTTACCTTTTAAATCTATCATATTTTTAGACCTTCAATATCACTTTGAACATTAATTGTGTCAATTTTTACATTTCTATTAATTCTTTTTACCAAACCTGACAAAACTTTCCCAGGTCCAATTTCTATAAAATGGTTCACATCATTTTCAATCATATTAATCACACTTTCCCTCCATCTAACTCTATTCTCTATTTGTTTAATCAAGAGATTTTTAAGCTCATTTGGGTCTTTAATTTCATTAGCAGTAACGTTTGAAATTAATTTATTTTGTCCATTTTTAAAATTAAGTTTATTTAACTCTTCTGTCATAATTTTTGTTGCATTTTTCATCAAATCGGAGTGGAAAGGTGCACTTACTGGAAGTTTGATGTTTTTTATTGAGTTATCCCTTAAAATTTGAATTAACTTTTCTAAATCCTCTGTTTTTCCACTCAAAACAATTTGACCTTCAGAATTGTCATTCGCAATTTGTGCTTTTAAATTTTTTTTATGTTCTATTAAAATCTTTTCTATCACATCAACTGTTGAGCCTAATACTGCAACCATTCCTCCTTGCCCTTTAGGCACAGAGTTTTGCATAGCATCTCCTCTAATTCTTAATATTTTTAAAGTATCTGAAAAATCCAAATATCCTGCGCATGATAAAGCTGAATATTCACCTAAAGAGTGTCCAGCAAAGTATTTTGCTTTACTTAAATCTAATTTGAATTCATTTTTTGCTACATTAAATATTGAGTAACTAATTAAAAATATTGCTGGTTGTGTGTTAACTGTTAAATCTAATTCTTCCTTTGGTCCTTCTAAAATAAGCTTAGATATAGAAAAATTTAGTGTATCATCCGCCTGCCTAAAAAGATCTTTTACTATATTAAATTTATCATAAAACTCCTTTCCCATTCCCACTATTTGAGAACCTTGTCCTGGAAAAATTACTGAAAACATATAAAAAAAGTATTTATTTTGTCTTTTTAACTATTGTAATTGAACATTTATAATAGTATATCCTCACTTTTTATTAAAGAACTTAAATGAATTTATACGAACATACTATAATTGCCAGACAAGACACTTCACCAAGTGAAATTAAGCAATTAACTGAAAAATATTCTAAAATTGTTGAGAAAAATGAAGGTGAAATTATCAAAACTGAAAACTGGGGCTTGCTAAATTTATCTTATATTATCAAAAAGAATACAAAAGGTAGTTATATTCACTTTAAAATTAAGGGTAAAGGGAATGTTATTGATGAATTAGAGAAAAATGAGTCGATCGACAAAAAATTATTAAGATACTTAACAGTGAGAGTTAAGAAATTTGATTTAGAAGCGAATTACTTTTCCAAAAAAGAATCAGATTACAATAAAGAGAGTAATAAAAACTAATTATGCCTAAGAGACAAAGTGGAAATAGAAAAAGCAAGCAAAGTAATTTTGCAAAATTAAGTATTTTTCAGCCCAACAAATATAAATTTAAAAAAGCTTGCCCTCTATCGGCTAAAGGTGCTCCAACAATTGATTACAAAAATATAAGACTTTTAAAAAAATATATGTCTGAAAACGGTAAAATTTTACCATCAAGAATTACTAATGTTTCTCAAAAAAAACAAAGAGAGTTATCTCTTTCCATTAAAAGGGCTAGAAATTTGGCATTATTATAAAATGAAAGTTATTTTATTAGAAAACGTTAAAAGACTTGGGGCTATTGGAGAGATTATCGATGTCAAAAGAGGTTATGGTAGAAATTTTTTAATTGCTAATAAAAAAGCTCTATACGCTTCAAAAGAAAATATTTTAGAAGTAGAAAAAATAAAAAATGATTTATCTAAAAAAGATAATGAGAAAAAAAAATACGCAAATCAAATTTTAGAACAAGTTAATGGAAAAGAATATTTGGTTAAAAAGCTAAGTACTGAAAATAATGAATTATATGGTTCAGTAAAACCGACAGAAATCTCAAAACTTATTCAAGAAAAAAACAAATTAGATATTAAACCCTCAATGATACAACCAATTAAAGAAATTAAGTCTTTAGGAAAATTTAAGGTTAAAATTTCTTTACACTCAGAAGTTGATGCTGAAATAACAATCAATGTTAAATCTGAAGATACTATTCAATAATTATACATTCTTTTCCCCAACACCAATTTACAATTTGATTTAATCATTTTTCATGTAAATTTATTCTCATGGAAAATAATTTAAGCATAGTCAAAGATCAATTTAAAGAGCTACCTAATAACATTGAAGCGGAACAGGCTGTTATAGGATCTATTCTTGTAAGCAATGATATTTTTGATGAAATCAATACAATAATTTCTAGTATTAATTTTTATGATCCAATGCATCAAAAAATATTTGAGGCAGTAGAAAGTCTTATTTACAAAGGAATGTTAGCAAATCCGATCACTTTAAAAAATTATTTTGAAAATGAAAAAGATGATTTAAATATACCTGAATATTTAATTAAAATTACAAAGTTTTCTACATCAGTTCGACAAGCAATAGAATATTCAAAAATAATATATGATATGTTCGTAAGAAGAGAATTAATTAAAATTTCAGAACAAACCATCGATAATGCAAAAATAAATAATCTTGACACTAACGGACAATCAATAATCGAAAGTTCTGAAAGATTATTGTTTGATTTAGCTGAAAAGGGTTCCTTCAATTCATCTTTAGTAAAATTTGATGAAGCAATGAAACAAACAATTGAGATGGCCTCAGCTGCATATAAGAATGAAGAAGGAATTGTTGGAGTTCCAACCGGTTTAAGAGATTTAGATGACAAACTAGGTGGATTACATCAGTCAGATTTAATTATTATTGCTGGTCGTCCTTCAATGGGTAAAACCTCTCTAGCAACAAATATTGCTTTTAATGCAGCTCAAAAATTACAAGAAATTGGTAAGAAATCATCTATAGCTTTCTTTTCACTTGAGATGTCATCAGAACAATTATCTACTAGAATTATTTCAGAGCAAGCAAGAATTAGTTCTAACGACATTAGAAGAGGAAGAATATCTGACGATCAGTTTGATAAGTTTTTAGAAACATCAAAAAATATTTCTGAACTTCCTCTTTACATTGATGAAACTCCGGCAATAAGCATTGCTGCTCTAAGTAATAGAGCAAGACGTATTAAAAGACTTTTTGGCCTTGATATGGTAGTGGTTGATTACATCCAACTAATGAGAGGAACTACTTTTAATAAAGATGGAAGAGTTCAAGAAATTTCTCAAATTACGCAAGGACTTAAGGCAATAGCTAAAGAACTTTCTGTTCCTGTCGTTGCTCTTTCGCAATTGTCTAGACAAGTAGAGCAAAGAGATGATCATAAGCCTCAACTAGCAGATTTAAGAGAATCAGGTTCAATTGAACAAGATGCAGATGTTGTGATGTTTGTTTATAGAGAAGGATACTATTTATCAAGAAAAGAACCAAGAGAAGCAACCGTTGAACATGCAGAATGGCAAGCAAAAATGAATGAGGTTGCACATTTGGCTCAAATTATAATTGGAAAACAAAGACATGGCCCTATTGGCAATGTAACACTAGAATTTGAGGAAAGATTTACAAAATTTAAGGATACTCAATCAACTTAAATTCCAATATAAAGAGCTTGAATGACAGCTCATTTATACCAAAACATTATTCTCAAAAAACCTAAACAAATATTTGTAGCATTAATTATTGCTGTTTTGAGTTTTGGATACTATTCAAAAGATTTTAGATTAGATGCTTCATCTGAGACTTTGTTAATAGAGGGTGACCCAGATTTAGAATACTTGATCGAAGTATCGGAAAGGTATGGATCTAAAGAATTCTTAATTATTACATATACACCTAATGAGGGGATGATAACTGATACCTCGATTAACAACTTGTTAAGTTTAAAATATAAAATTCAAAGCCTAAAATGGGTTAATAATGTAATTACATTATTAGACGTTCCCCTTTTAAGTAATTCAGATGCTCCTCTTCAAGAAAGATTAGAAAATTTTAAAACCTTAAAAGATGAGGATGTAGATAGAAGAAGAGGTTTTAATGAAATTCTAAGTAGCCCTATTTTCAGAAATTTTGTCATCAGTGAAGATGGTAAAACTAGTGGTATTATTGTTTACATTAAAGAATCTCAGGAATTAAAAAATATTGAAAATAAATCAAGAAAAGAAATTGATTTAATTAAAGATCAAATCAAAAAACAAAATCATCATAATATTTTAGAAATAAGACAAGTCATTCAAAGTTATGGTGACGTTGGAAAAATCTATTTAGGAGGGATACCAATGATTGCTGATGACATGATGACATTTATCAAAAGCGATATAGTTGTTTTTGGTTTGGGAGTTTTGCTATTTATTATCACAACCTTATGGTTTGTTTTCAGAAACCTTCTTTGGATTATAGTTCCTATAAGTAGTTGTCTTTTTTCTGTTATAATTATGATGGGAATCCTTGGATTACTTGGATGGAAAGTTACGGTCATCTCATCAAATTTTATTGCACTAATGTTAATTCTAACTATGGCAATGAATATTCATATGAGCACTAGGTTTCTTCAACTAAAAAAATATTTTCCATCAAAAAATAATTTTGAAATTATTTCCTTAACTACTTCAAAAATGTTTTGGCCAATTCTTTATACCGTTCTAACAACTATTTTCGCGTTCATATCTTTAATTTTTAGTGAAATAAAACCTATTATCGATTTTGGCTGGATGATGACTTTTGGGCTAATTACATCATTCATAATTACATTTACCTTGCTACCTACCCTTTTAAACTTTGCACCTACAAACAATATTTCAGTCAAAAAAGAGCAAAAATCTAAAATTACAAATTTACTTGGTCTAATTTCTCTTAATAATAAAAACTCAATCTTCTTAGTAACTGGACTAATTGTAATTTTAAGTGTTATTGGAATAGGTAAGCTAGAGGTTGAAAATAGTTTTATAAATTACTTTGATAAGAATACTGAAATTTATAAAGGTATGAAACTTATAGATGAAGAGCTAGGTGGAACCACACCTTTGGAAGTTATTATAAAGTTTCCAATGAAAGAAAAGGTAAAAAAATCTAAAGAGGATGATGAATTTGAGGATTGGGGTGATGAAGAAGACAGTAATGATGAAAAATATTGGTTTACCAAAGATAAAATTGATCTAATTACATCTGTTCATAATTACTTGGATAGCCTACCTGAAATTGGCAAAGTTCTATCTTTTTCATCTATTATTGAAGTTGCCACTCAATTAAATAATAATAAGCCTTTAGGAACATTGGAAATGGGAGTGCTTTACTCTAAAATTCCTGAGAGCATTAAAACTGAAGTTATCGACCCATATCTTTCTATCAAAGATAATGAGGCTCGAATTAGTTTAAGAATAATAGACTCTAAAGAAGATTTAAAAAGAAATGATTTAATAAACAAAATCAATTTTGATCTAAATGATAAATTTAGTTTAGAAAAAAATGATTATAAATTAACAGGAGTTTTAATATTATTTAATAATTTATTACAAAGCTTGTTTAAATCTCAAATTTTAACATTAGGATTGGTTATGATTGGAATATTTTTAATGTTCATAATCTTATTTAGAAATATTAAGCTTTCATTGATTGGTGTTGTTCCAAATTTTATTGCTGCTTTTTTTATACTAGGAATAATTGGATTGCTAGGAATACCTTTGGACATGATGACAATAACTATTGCTGCAATTACAATAGGAATTGCAGTAGATAATAGTATTCACTATATTTACAGATTTAAGGAGGAGTTTAATAAAATAAAAGATTATAACAAGACATTAAAAACATGTCATTCTACAGTTGGGGTTGCTATACTAAACACTTCAATTACAATTGTTTTTGGATTTTCAATTTTGGTGCTATCAAAGTTTATTCCAACAATTTATTTTGGTGTGTTTACTGGACTAGCTATGTTATTAGCTATGATATCGGTATTGACTCTGCTTCCTGCATTAATCTTAATTATTAAACCTTTTGGCAAAGCATCTTAATGTTAGAAATTGTAAAAGATTTTTATAACGCAATATCAATAATTGATTTAATTTATTTAATTTTAACAATCCTTTCTTTGATAAATGGTTATAAAAAAGGTTTCATTCTAAGTATTCTCTCAATGGCTAAATGGTTGCTTGCATACATAATTACACTAATTCTATTTCCAAAAATTAAACCATATGTAAAAGACATAATCGATAATGAGTATGTGCTTGATGTTGGTTTGGGAATAGCAATATTTGTAGTTGTAATTTTTTTAGTTTTATTAGTTTATAAAGGAATCCATAAAGCTGTCAGATATACAGGAATCGGTGGCATAGATATGACATTTGGATTCTTTTTTGGTTTTATAAGAGCTTACATTATTTCTGTTTGTATCTTTTCAGGTATTCATATCGTTTATAATTATGATAAATGGCCAATTAATTTTGACAAATCATACGTCTTTCCATATTTAGAAAAAGGTAGTAGTTATCTGATAAAAGAATTTCCTAATGAAAAAACATATCAAGATTCTAAAGAAAAAATTACAGAGCTATAATCCAAGATTAAAAGAGGAATGTGGGGTTTTTGGTATTAGCAATGCAAAAGATGCTTCAGCTCTAACTGCACTTGGACTACATGCACTACAACATAGAGGTCAAGAAGGGTGTGGAATAGTTACTTTTGATGGAGAAAAATATTATTCAGAAAAAAGATTTGGTTTAGTTGGTGATAATTTTAATAAAGAAAAAGTACTTAATAATCTAAAGGGTAATTATGCGATTGGCCATAATAGATACAGCACAACGGGAAATAATATATTAAGAAACATACAGCCTTTTTTTGCTGACACCAATGCAGGTGGTATTGGAGTTGCTCATAATGGAAATCTTACTAATTCAATATCTTTAAGAAATAAATTAGTTGAGAAAGGAGCCATATTTTACACTACTTCAGACACTGAAACGATTGTTCAATTGATTGCTAAATCAAAAAGACCAAAAACAATTGATAAAGTAATTGATGCAATCTTTCAAATTCAAGGTGGCTATGCTTTAGTTATGTTGACTCAAAACTCATTAATTGGGGTTAGAGATCCTTATGGAATTCGACCTCTTGTTATAGGTAAGCTTGGTAATAGTTATGTCCTAGCTTCTGAAACTTGTGCATTTGACATTATTGGTGCAAAATTTGTAAGAGAAGTTGAAAATGGTGAGATAGTTTTAATTGAAAATAATGTACTGAAAAGTATTAAGCCCTTCCCTGCTAAAAAAGTTAGACCATGTGTATTTGAGTATATTTATTTTTCAAGACCAGATAGTCTAATTGGAAGTAAAACAGCATATGAACATAGAAAAAATATTGGAAGAGAACTTGCAAAAGAAAACAATACTGATGCTGATATAGTAGTTCCAGTTCCAGACTCTGGAAATGCAGCGGCTATGGGTTTTGCACAAGAATTAAAAATGAATTTTGAGCATGGATTAATTCGAAATCATTATGTTGGAAGAACTTTCATTGAACCAAGCCAGAAAATTAGAAGCTTAGGAGTTAAATTAAAATTAAATGCTAATCAAACAACAATTAAAAATAAAAAAATAATTCTAATTGATGACTCTCTTGTAAGAGGAACCACATCATATAAAATTGTTAAAATGCTTTATGATGCTGGTGCAAAAGAAGTTCATGTTAAAATTGCATGCCCTGAAATAAGATATCCAGATTTCTATGGGGTGGATACACCTACTAAAAAAGAATTGTTAGCAGCAAATAAAACCAATGATGAAATTTGTGATTATATTGGAGCTAAAACTTTAAGATTTTTGTCAATAGAAGGATTGTATAAAGCTATTGGTTTTGAAAAAAGAAACGAAGCTTATCCTCAATTAACAGACCATTATTTTACAGGTGAATATCCCGTTAAATTAGTAGATGAATTAGGAGATAATAAAATAACTCAATTATCTTTATTAAGCACAGGATCAAATAATTAAAATATGAAAACAGTAAATTTTACTGAAATGAAAAATGGAACTAAGGAAGATTATGAACTTCTTGAAAAATTTGAAAAAAATTTTGAGAGACAAACAGCTGATCGAGTTTTAAATTATTTATCTTTACAAACTACTACTTTAGAAGGTTACAAAATCACTAGACTTGAGCATTCATTACAAGCTGCAACAAGAGCATTTAAAAATAAAGAAAGCGATGAAATGGTTGTTGCAACATTGCTACATGATATTGGAGACGATCTTGCGCCAATGAATCATTCTCAATATGCTGCATCAATACTAAGACCTTATGTTTCTGAAAGAACTTATTGGATTATTCTTCATCATGGTCTTTTTCAAACTTACTACAGCGCTCATCATTTAGGCGGTGATAGAAATGCAAGAGATCAGTTTAAAGACCATAAATACTATCAAGATACAATAGATTTTTGTGAAAAATATGATCAGTGCTCTTTTGATCCTACTTATAAAAGTATGACTTTAGATGATTTTAAGCCATTAGTAAAAAAAATATTCGCAAAAAAGCCTTATTATCATCTTTAAATTTACATAGAAACTAGTACTTAAGGCGCATGATCGATTCAAAAGATAAAATTATAGAATATTTTTCATCAGGTGTAAAAGAGCCAAAAAATTTTAAAATTGGAATTGAGCATGAAAAGTTTCTTTTTAATAACAACAATAATAAAAGAGTTGATTATTCAAAAATAAAAAAAATGTTTCAAGCTCTTCAAGAGTTTGGTTGGAAGCCCGTATTTGAAAAAGAAAACATAATTGGATTAAATAAAGGGGGGAAAAATATTACCCTTGAACCAGGTAATCAAATTGAACTATCTGGAGATAAATTAAATCATATGCACGAGGCATGTGCTGAATCTCAAGATTATTTATTCGAACTTCAGCAAGTTACTAAAAAACTAAATATTAAAATTATAAGCTCAGGTTTTGATCCTTTCTCTAAATTGGAAGAAATTCCAAATAATCCCAAAGAAAGATATAAAATAATGACTAAAAGTATGCCCTTGGGTGGCGCATTAAGTTTAGATATGATGTACAGGACATGTGGAACTCAATTGAATATAGATTATAAATCTGAAGATGATTTTAAAAAAAAATTTCTAGTAACAAATTCAATAGTTCCAATTACTATAGCTCTATTTGCTAATTCATCTATAGTTGAAAAAAAAAATAGTAATTATTTATCTTATAGATCAAAAGTGTGGCAAAGCACATCCAGAGGTGGACTTCCAAAATTATTTTTTGAGAATTTAAATTTTGAAAAATATGCTGACTTTGTAATGGAATTTCCAATTCTTTTTATACAACATGAAAATAAATATATATCTGGATCCAATTATACATTTGGTGATTTTATGAATGGCAAAATTAATGAAATAGGAAATAGACTGCCAAATGAAAATGACTTAACCACTCATTTAAGCACTATATTTACAGAAAATAGGTTAAAAAAATATATAGAATTAAGATCTATGGATACTTGCGGATGGGATTGTCTTTGCTCTGGACCAGCTTTTTTTATTGGAATGCTTTACGGTAATTTAGATGAAACACATGAATTGATTAAAAAATGGGATAAAAATAAAATTATTAATGCATATCTAGAGTCTCCAAAAAAAGGTTTTAACACGGAACTAATGGGAAAAGATTTGCATTATTGGGCTTCCACTTTGTTAGATCTTTCCCGAAAAGGTCTTAGCAATAGAGATGTCTTAAGTAAAAAAGGTAAAAACGAAACTTTATTTTTAAACCATTTAAGGAAAGTCATTTTTAATAAATCAACAAATGCAGATTATATGATTGATAAATTTTCAAATAATGAAAATTTAGAAGAATTATATGACCAGTAAAATTATTGCGATACAAGGAAATCATCCTTCTAAATTAAATCCTTTAACTGATACGAGTGTTTTTTTAGCAAACGAAATACAAAATAAAAAATATAAGATTTTCTATTATGATCCAAAAAATCTTTCAATTTTAAATTCAAAAGTTATTGCTAAAGGTTTTTTTATTAAATTTAATTATGAAAATAAAAAGTTTTTTAAAATATTGAAAAAACAAAAGCTAAATCTTACAAAATGTAAGGTTATTTTAATTCGCCAAGATCCCCCTTTTAATCTTGAATATATATCAACTACTTACATTCTAGATAGAATTAAAAGTAAAGTTAAAATAATAAACAATCCAACTTCTATAAGAAATATATCTGAAAAATTATACTCAGCAAAATATCAAAGATTTATGCCTAGTACTATTTTCACTCGAGATTTAAATGAAATTAAAATGTTTATAAATAAACATAAAAAAATAATACTAAAACCTATACATAGTTTCAGTGGTAATGACATTCATTTATTAACTAAATTTAACTCAAAATTACTTAATAAATTTATAAAAAAACATGATCATATTATGTGTCAAAAATTCCTCCCTAAAATAAGCAAGGGAGATAAAAGAGTCTTTATTATTAATGGAAAAGTATGTGGTGCAATTTCAAGGATTCCAAAAAAAGGTTCGTTTTTAAGTAATATGAGTAAAGGAGCAAAACCAACTAATATAAAATTAACAAGTATAGAAAATAAAATTTCAAAATTAATTGCACACGATTTAAAAAAAGAAAATATTTTTTTTGCAGGTGTTGATTTCATAGATCAGAAGCTCAATGGAGATATTAATGTTACATCTCCTACTGGACTTAAAACCCTCTTTGATCTCTCAGGAAAAAATTTAGCTAAAATTTTTTGGAAAGAACTAAAGGCGTGAACAATTTAACAAATCAACAAAAAGGTTCGTTAATGGCTTTTATAGGAGTTATGTTTATAACTCCAGACTCCTTACTGATTAGATTATCAAATATTGATACTTGGGGAATGCTTTTTTACAGAGGGGCAATACCATTTGTTGTGGTTCTTTTTGGACTTATTTTATTTTATAAAAATAATTTTTTTAAAGCCTTATTTAAAATTGGTTACCCTGGTATATTTTATGTAATTAGTTTTTCTATTTGTAATATTACTTTTATTATCTCAATACAAAATACCAATGTAGCAAATACATTATTAATGGTGGCTCTTGCTCCAATGCTTTCGGCAATCTTAGGCGCTATTTTCTTAAAAGAAAAACCAGATAATAAAACTTGGGTTGCTATAATAATTACCTTTATTGCTTGTGTTTATATTTTTTACGATTCTTTAAGTCTTGGTAATTTTTATGGAGATTTATTTGGTTTAATAACTTCTTTTGGCTTAGCCTGTAACGCTAACATTGCACGATACGCAAAATCGACTGACTTAGTACCTGCTGCTGTGATTGGAAAATCTTGCGTTGCTATATTTGCCTTTTTCTTTGTTAAAGACTTCTCTTTAGCAGGAAATGACCTTTTTTATATACCTTTAATGTGTGTGATGTGCGTAGCTATACCTTTTGTTTTAGTTACTATAGCGCCAAGATTTATTACAGCTGCAGAAGTAAATCTTTTTTTTCTTCTAGAGACAATTCTAGGACCATTATGGGTTTGGATGGTTATTAAGGAGCAGCCATCTAATGAGACCATTTTTGGGGGTATAGTCATCATTATCACGATAGCAGTTCATTCTTTATTGGCCATAAAAAAAACACAAACCAAAACTACCTAGCCAGCAATTATTAAAACTTAAAAATTATAAATGCAAAAAGAAGTAAAAAAATCTTGGGCTCTATTTATTGGGATAGGAGTAATGATGATTGCTCATGGATTACAAATGCAAGTTATGGGTATTAGATCAGTGCTTGAAGATTTTAGTGTTTTTACAACTGGTATCTTCATGTCTGGATACTTTGTTGGTTATTTTATAGGCTCAAAAACTACTCCTAATTTTGTATCAAAAGTTGGTCATATAAGAGTGTTTGCTGCATTTGCTTCACTTGCATCTTTGAGTGCGTTAGTTGCTGTAGTTTATGTTAATCCATTTATGTGGACAATCAGTCGATTTATAACAGGTATAAGTTTGGTTAGTTGTTATGTTGTTACTGAAAGTTGGTTAAATGATAGAGCAACTAATAAAAATCGAGGACAATTACTTTCTGCTTACATGATGGTAATTTATTTTGGGTTGGCTATTGGCATGTTGTTACTTAATGTGAGTAAACCTGAGGATTATGAACCTTTTATTTTAGTTTCAATTTTACTTTCAGTGGCTCTGGTCCCTATTTTATTGACAAAAAGACCTGCACCTAAATTTAAAAAAATAGAAACAATAAGCATTAAAGAATTGTATAAAATTTCTCCTCTTGGTTCATTGAGTTCGTTCTTTACTGGTATTATTCACGCTGCATTCTTTTCTCTGATTTCTGTTTACGCAACTCTTGCAAAATTTACTTTAGCTGAAACTTCGATACTTTTATTTATTGCAACAATTGCAGGGGTAATTGGCCAAGGTCCAATCGGTTATTTTTCAGATACTTTTGATAGAAGAAAAGTAATTGTAATAACAACTTTTGGAAGTTGTTTTTTTGCTTTAGTTTCAATTTTAACTTCTAATGATCCTATTCAAAATATTTATTACATGGATGAATTTGCTTTTAGAAAAATTATATTTTTTATTGCTGTAGGATTGTATTCAAGTTTATGTCTTCCTTTATTTTCACTAAACCTTGCTCATACAAATGACTTTGTTCCTAAATCAAAATTTGTAGCAGCTGGGGGTGGTTTACAATTTATTTTTGGTGTAGGTGCAATTAGTGGTCCTATTTTATGTTCTATATTTATGGAATGGTTTGGAATAAATGGTTTATTTATTTTTTTGATTATTGCCCATGCAATAATTGGTGGATTTGGTTTGTATAGAATGAAAGTTAGAGAAACTGTCGAAAACCCAGATTCAACATTTACACCAGT
Source organism: uncultured Pelagibacteraceae bacterium (assembly GCA_902595795.1). GTDB lineage: Bacteria > Pseudomonadota > Alphaproteobacteria > Pelagibacterales > Pelagibacteraceae > Pelagibacter. Next base: position 9,576 of record CACJRK010000015.1, on the reverse strand, counting down.
TCCTGCAACAATAACACCTGCAGGATTAGAATTAGATCCAGACACACCAGCAACACTTGATGAAAATCATGTTAATGAAACTGTAAAAACTTAAATTTTAATTTGATTAATAGTTAACTAATTAATTCTATTTTATCACCAACATGAATGTTTGAAGAAGATAGTATTTGGCATCTAATTCCACCTTTCCTAAGAAATTCTTTTAAAACATTCTTCTGATTCAGCATTTCTGTTAAATGCCTACATGGTCTACACAAATCAATTGCATCCAATTCAACACTTCCTACCTTCAATTTTTTACCAACTAAATCATTTAATCTGATACCTTTGGTTATTACATTTCTTCTAAAATCTATGTAAGGTATATTTAGGCCAAATCTAATATTGTAATCATCTATGTTCTCTGACTCTATTAATGATAATTGATTATAAGGATCATTAAATTCATGAAAATGTCTATCACCTATTATCCCTTTATTAGCTAAAACCTCTATAGAATTAACTTCTTTGATAGGTTGATTATTGTTTTTAGTAATTCCTAGTTTTAATACTTTGCCCATAAAATACTATTGAATAAATATTTAAATTGATAAAATAAAAATTAGTTTGCATCTAGAACTGCATGAAGAAACTGTTTAGTTCTTTCGTTTTGAGGGTCTCCAAACAATTTTTCTGGAGGTCCTTCTTCAAAAATTTTTCCTTCGTTAAAAAAACAAACCCTATCTGAAATTTCTCGAGCAAATCCCATTTGATGAGTAACCATTATCATTGTCAAATTATGCTCTTTATTTAATGATCTAATAACATTTAAAACTTCACCTACAACTTCAGGATCAAGTGCAGAAGTTATTTCGTCTAAAAGCATTACTTTAGGCCTCATTGCTAAAGCTCTTGCTATTGCAACTCTTTGTTGTTGACCACCTGAAAGTCTGCTTGGGTGTTGATCTTTTTTATCTGTTAATCCTACTAAATCTAATAAATCTAATGCTCGCTCCTCAGCTTCTTCCCTTTTAAGACCCAATACTTCAACTGGAGCTTCGATGCAATTTTGTAATGCTGTCATATGTGGAAATAAATTAAATTGCTGAAAAACCATACCTATCTTTGAACGTCTGTCTCTTAAATATTTTTCACTAGCTTCAATCATTTTACCATTCTCATTCATGTGAGTTAAAGTCTCTCCATCTAAATGAATAATACCTCCATTAATTTTTTCTAAAGTCATCAACACTCTAAGAACTGTTGTTTTTCCAGATCCAGATGGTCCTATTATAGAAACCATTTCATTTTTTTTAATATCTAAGTTCAGTTTATCTAAAACAATTAAATCTCCATACTGTTTGGTTACATCTTGAAATTTTACTATTACTTCTTCAGAATTATTTTTATTCATAATTTATTTTTTTATTTTTCCTTGTGCTTTATTAACATCTTTTTCTAATTTTCTAACCCACATTGCAGCAGGTATAGATAATGTTAAAAATATAACTCCTACTATAGTATATGGTTCTAAATACCTATAATTATATCCACCAACAGCTGTGGCTGCGTGGAATAATTCCGCAACACCTATTGTTGAAAGCAATGGGGTATCTTTAAATATACCTACTAAATAATTTCCCATACCAGGTATCGCTATTGGAAATGCTTGTGGAAGAACTATTCTTCGATAGGTATATAATGTTGAAAAATTAAGAGCTCTACATGCTTCCCATTGAGTTTTTGAAACACCTTCTAGCGCTCCTCTATAAACTTCAGACAAATAAGTTCCAAAATGAAGACCTATTGTTATCATTCCACATACCCAAGCTGATAAAGTAATACCAAATTGTGGTAAAACGAAGTAAACAAAAAATAACTGAATTAGAAGAGGTGTTGATCTAATAAACTCTACTATTTCTCTATTTATCCAATTAATTATTTTTGATGGTGTTCTTTGTCCTAATAAAAAAAACAATCCAACGACTAGAGCGATTGCATAACCTACACCTGCTGCAAGAATAGTGTTAAAAGTTGCTATTGCCATTTTTGGCAATATTTCTACAGCAAAATCCCATCTCCATCCCATTTCCATGATCTAGATTTTCTCCTTCCCAACTTTTCTAGCTGCCAAAACTTCTAACCATCTTAAAAATGGTACCAATACAAATCTTGCCATTATGTAATAAATCAATAAAGCTGTACCAAAACACTGAGCAGACAACCATGTTATAGAATTAATTTGTTTAGCTTCAAAAGTAAGATCAACAACTGTAACTAGAGCAACCAAAGCTGTTGCCTTCAACAATTCCACTGTTAAATTTGCTGCTGGTGGAAGAATTATTGGAAAAATTTGTGGTATGATAATTCTTTTAATCCTTTTAGAAGGTGTAAAATTTAATGCATGTGCTGCCTCCCACTGTCCTCTAGGTACTGCGAGTATTCCAGCTCTCACTATTTCAGCACCATATGCTCCAAAATTTAAACCTAAAGCCACTACTCCTGCAGTAAAAGCTTCTAAAGAAATCCCAAAAAAAGGTAATACATAATATGCCCAAAATAGTTGAACCAAAAGCGAGGTTCCTCTAAAAAATTCTATATATACTGTAGCTATACTTTGAATTAATAAGTTCTTGGAAAGCCTCATTAAACCAAAGATCATAGAAATAACCACATACAGGATCATCGAACAAACAAGAACTTTTATTGTAGTTACAGTTCCTAATAAAAGTGTAACCCCATGTTCATTTAAAAATTCAAAATATGTCAAAGTAATTGCCTTAAGATCTTAAAAACCAGGCAACTTAATTATTGCCTGGTTTCATTTTTAAATTATTTTAATTATTTAGTTGAGCAAGCCCACTCGGTAGTCATGTCAGGTGGAGGAAGTTGGGCTTTATCATATCCATACTTACCAGCCCTCTCTAACATTTTACTTGGGTTAGCTAAAACTTTGGCTAAAGCAGCATTGAATGCTTCTCTAAACTTGTCGTCACTTTTTCTAAAACCAATACCAACCACATTGACAGTTTCTTTAGGCATTAGTTTTGGATCAGTCACTTCAAATGCACCACCAGTTTTTTCTTCATGCTCTTTTGCACCAAAGAACGTTTGTACTGCAGCATCCGCTCTTCCTGCTTTCATAGCAGCTAGTATTCCTACTTCACCTTCTACGAGTAGCATTTGACTGTCTGGTACACCAAATTTTTTAGCCGCCTCTACAGTATTGAACCCTGTTCCTGTAACTAAAGTAGCTCCAGTTCTAATTACGTCTGCATAATTATTAATTCCTTTGGGGTTTCCTTTAGGAACTAACATTGCATCACCGAATACTCCTATTGGATCTGAAAAATTAATATTTTCACATCTACTTTTTAGAATATACATTCCTCCAGTAATCATATCTGATCTGTCAGCATTTATTCCTGGAATAAGACCTGACCATTCAAAAACTTTAGTTTCATGTTCAGTAATACCCATTTCCTCCAAAACAGTTAAAGCTATCATGTTTACAAATCCTAGAGCTTCACCATTATCTCCAGCATAAGCCCATGGTACAGCAGTACCAAATCCAAGTCTTAATTTATGTCCATCCGCAAGTCTCTCTGTTAACGTTTTTGCATTAACAGTAGAAATGCTAAATAGAAGAATAAATAAAACTGTTAATGTTTTATAAATTTTTCTCATTTTCTCTCCCTATTGTTATGTTTTAAATAATTAAAACAGATTAAACATTGAGTGTACACCCAAGTAAAAAAAAAAATTCAATCTTAAGTTGTTAATATTTTCAATTTATTTCAATTTTATCTAACAAATTTATTTCTCCGTTTTCTAGTGGTGTTAAATAAATACCCATTTCAAAATGATTATATGTTTGTTTTAAAATTTTTAATAAATTAACAGAATTATCATCGGATTTTGGTTTTAAATTTATTGCTACACATCTTGGAATATTTTTCTCTACTTTGAACGAGATATTGTTAATTTTTAATGTTTTATCAATCCAGTTTCTTTCCTCCCAAGGTTCAACACCATCAAAAACTAAATTTCCTCTAAATATAGATGTTTCAATTTTTTTATCAGTTTTATTTTCAAAATCTTTAATACTATTGACATTTAAAAGAGAAATTGAATTTTTAAACTCAGACTTATTAGATATAGAAGTATCATAAAAAGGATGTTCCTCATTCTTCATTAATTTAATATCCTGATTCAAAGAACTCTCTAGTTCAATTAATTTCTTTATAAGCTTTGTTCTTTCACCTTCATCATTAACATTTATTGTAATTATTTCTTTTTCATTTTTGGTTAAGGTTAATTGATTTTCTTGATATAAAAAATTATACTTATTAAGAACTGGAGTATTTTTAAGCGTTAATATTTTGTTCCATTTACCTTTTCTTTCTTCAGGATTATTCTCAAATAATTTTGATTGTTCTAAATCAAGATTTTGAGAAAATGCAAAAATTCTATCACCTTTTATTCCAATATTTTTATCTATTTTACATAAATCAATATTCTGAAATGATACAGATTTTACGGGACAGTAATGTATTGAAGAAATATTTATGCTCATATAATCTTTGAAAATAATATGACTTATCTAAACTCAAATCAACTTAAACAGTACAACGATGAAGGATTTGTTTCGCCTATAAATATTTTTTCAAAAGAGAAAGCTAAAGAAATAAGAGATGAAATTGAATTAATTGAAAAAAAATTACCTAATGAACTTGAAAAAACAGGAAGATATAATGCTCATCTAATTTCTCCAACGCTTGATGAAGTAACTCATAATGATAATATTTTAAATGCTGTGGAAAGTCTGATAGGAGCTAATATTTTAGTTTGTGGTACAACTTTATTCATTAAGAATCCAGGCGAAGGTGGATTTGTAAGTTACCACCAAGATGCAAAATATATTGGTTTAGAGCCTCATAATTGGGTAACAGCTTGGGTTGCTATAACTGATTCTAATAAAAATAACGGTTGTATGAAAATGTGGTCCGGTTCACACAAAGATAATTTAAAAGAACACTATCAAAATTTTAATGAAAAAAATCTATTAACTAGAGGTCAAACTGTAAACAATGTGCCAGATGACCAAATTGTTCCTTTGGTTTTAGAAGCAGGGCAAATGTCTTTACATCATCCTAAAACAGTCCATGGTTCTGGTATAAATCGCAGCAAAGATAGAAGAATAGGCTTTGTAATTCAAAGTTACATTGGGACAAATGTTAAGCAAGTTTTGGGTAAAAACGGTGTCCAAATAGCTAGGGGAGTTGATAACTATAATTTTCATGAAAAAATAGGAAGACCGCATTCATTAATGAATACAAATGATCTTAAAATAAAAAAACAAGAAAACGACAATCTTCAAGAAATTTTTTATAAAGGTTCTCAGAAAAAAGGTTTTTATTGACTTTAAACAATTTAATATGAAAGATTTAGACAAAGCTCCAAGTGATTTTTTTGATAATTGGAATAAGATTAAATCAATGACATATAAAAATGTGATTGAGCTTCATGTTAAAAGATATAACGAAAATAAGATATTAGCTTTAATTCAGTTTGAAATAGATCAATTTTCAGAAAGAGTTCAAAAAGATTTGGTTGTCTCAGAGACAAGCTCTTTCTATCAAGAAATATCTAGTCTTTTCAAAGATTCCAATTGGTGGTCAACAGCAACAGTAACAGATGCCTGTAAATATTATTTAAACTGTGCAAGAAATAATATTTCTTATTTTGAAAACTATGCAGAGGCAGATGGTAATTTGTCCCAAATTGAAAAAAATGAGATATTTACGTTATATCAATTGTGTACTTTATTTATTTCTTGGAACGCTATTAGAGAAAAAAATATAAGAGAAATAATTGATATTAGAAAAAGTTTATTTTTTAGATAAAATTTTGCTAATATGAACAAAGAAAACGCGAGTAAACTCTGGAAAATTATTCAGAAAGCTGGCGATTACTTGGGGTGCTAGTGGTACACACTACCTGACACTACCTCACACTACTTCGCACTAGTTAAGCGGTTTATATTTATTATAGTTATAAGTTAACCGCTTAAAGACTCATCAATTTAAGCAACAAACTAGATCATAGACTAGATCATTTAGAGATAAATCAAATGATTGATATTTATAATCTTACCTGGGTATTTTTCTAGTAAACAAAACCTGAAATTTCAGATTTTAAAAATTTCCCATGGCTATTTTTACTTAATAATTTTTGATCCTTAACTACAATCGTTCCTCTTGAAATAACAGTATTAGCCAAAGTATTAATTTCTTTATCTTCATAAGGGGTATAATCAACATTATGGTGTAGATCTTTATTTGTAATCTTCTTTTTGACTTTTGTATTCCATATTACTAAGTCAGCATCAGACCCAATAGCAATAGTTCCTTTACGTGGATAAAGCCCATAAATTTTAGCTGGATTAGTTGAGGTTAGTTCAACAAACTTATTTAATGAAATTTTGTTTTTTAAAACCCCATATGTAAATAGCAATGGAAGTCTTGTTTCAAGACCCGGAAGGCCGTTGGGAATTTTTTTAAAAGAAGAATTTTTTCCATTCATCATTTTTCCCTTATCATCATCAAATCTAAAAGCGGCATGATCAGAAGAAAAAATTTGAAATGTTCCATTATTAAGTCCTCGCCAAACATGTTGTTGGTCCTCAACCGTTCTAGGTGGTGGGCTGCATATAAACTTTGCACCTTCAAAGTCATCTTTGTCTAAATCATCTTTAGTTAGAAATAGGTACTGAGGACAAGTTTCTGCTAAAATCTTAAATCCTCTACTTTGGGCATTTCTAATGATGTCGATAGTTTCTTTTTCAGAAACATGCACAAATAATATTGGTGTATTTACAATTCTAGATAAAGATATAGCTCTATTAGTTGCCTCTGACTCAACGACATCTGGCCTAGCAAAAGAATGATATTTTGGTCCTGTTTTTCCTTTTTCTTCTAATTTTTCTGTCAACCAAGAAATACAGTCGTCATTTTCAGCATGTATCATCACAACAGCTTTTTCTTTTCCCGCAACTTCTAAAACATTAAGTATATCTTTATCGTTAAGTTTTAAATCTTCATAAGTCATGTAAATTTTAAAATGACTATAACCATCTTTAATAATTGCTGGAAGCTCCTGACCTAAAACTTTTTTATTAACGTCGCTAATTATTGTATGAAATGCATAGTCAATATATGATTTATTTTCAGCTCTTTGATGATAGTCCTTGATAACCTCTCTTAAGTTTTCACCTTTATACTGACAAGCAAATGGAATTATTGTTGTTGTTCCTCCAAATGCAGCAGATAGTGAGCCTGTCTCAAAATTATCTGCCATTACAGAACCATCTTTCATTGGTTGATCTATATGGCAATGGGCATCAATTCCACCAGGTAATACAAAATTATTATTAGCATCAATAATTTCTTTTGATTTTTGTTTTGTATTTTTTTCTAAAAATATAATTTTTTCTTTATCAATACCTATGTCACACTTAAAAGTATCTGTAGCTGTTGCTACATGAGCATTTTTTATGATTAAATCAATCATGTTATTGTTTAAATAAACCTCCCCAACCTTTTATTACTTCAGTCTTAATATTGCACATTTTTAAACATTTCCATAATGTTATACTAACACTATCATATATAGGTATTCCTAATTCTTTCTCTAAAGAATGAACTACTTCTGCTCCCCTAAAATTTGTACACAATACAACTATTGCTTCTGGTTTATTTTTGGCAACCTCCCTAATCAATCCTTCAATTAATTCAGGGCTGTACTCTGAAAATGAAAAATTACCCTTGTCATTTAAATGTTTTTCTCCAACGCAATTCAAGCCAATTTCTTTATAATTAGAAATTATTTTTTTTTGTATATCTTCTAAATAAGGAGTAACTAAACCAAAATTTTTTACAGAATTCATCTTAAAAATTTCATTTAATGTTAAGACAGTAGTTGTTGCATTTATCCCTGTTGCTTTTTTTATTTCTTTACATAAATTTTCATCAGTATCGAACCCTAACCAACTTGCAGAGGTCCCATTCCAAGCAATCACATTTACTTTTGCATCAGCTAATAGTTTTGCTGATTCAATAATTTTTGAATAATTAAATTGATTTAATGAATTTGGATTTGATGAAATTTCAGTAACTGTAAATCTACTAAAATGTGAAGTCACACCTTCAATAGAGTTTAAAATTTTATTAGTAATAGGTTCTAGGACAGTATTAGATGATGGTGTAAGCATGCCTATAAATTTTCTATTATCCATAAAATATTTTTATCACTATGATAAAATTTGATCAAATTTTATTAAAATTTTAGTCAATCTAAATATTTAAAAATATAATTCTACCTACAGGCGACATTATGTGTGTAATTAGTTTAAACCCAAGATGGTCGATAAATAATTGTTCTTTTACCTACCTATATTTCACTAATGTTGACTACAAATTAAATTAGGAACATAATTTATTTAAATAAAAACAAATGGGAGAATATAATGAGAAATGTAATATCTGGATTGATTATTTCATTTTTACTTTTAACTAACGCTAATTCTGCAGAATTAAAAGTTGCGGGTAACTTTACTAAGAATGTAAAGCATGTAGCTATTGAAAAAGCGTATTTTGAAAGTATTAATGCAAACTACAATCCTATGGACGTGATTGGTATAAAAGCACCAGATGCATTAAGATTATTAAAAGCTGGTACATTTGATGTTATGTCAGTTCAAATTGGAATGGCATCAAGAGACGAGCCTTTATTTGAAGGAATAGATCTTATTGGAGTTTCTACAGATATGGCTAAATTAAAAAAAGCTGTTGATTCTTACAGAGATGTTTTTGATCAAAGACTTCAAGAAAAGTTTAATGCTAAGGTAATGACTTTATGGCCATTTGGACCACAAATGTTCTATTGTAATGCAAAAATAAATGGTGTGGATGATTTAAAAGGTTTAAAAATTAGAAGTTTTACACCTTCAATGTCTGCAATGCTTGAATATTTTGGTGCAACACCAGTAACATTAGGATTTTCTGATGTTTATCCAGCACTACAAAAGGGAGTAGTAAGTTGTGGAGTTACGTCACCAACATCAAGTAACACAGGTAAGTGGATGGAAGTAACAACTCACTTCATGCCTTTATCTGTTTCTGGTGCTGTACAAGGTCACTTTATGAATTTAAATACATGGAATAAAATGTCATCAAGTGAACAAGCTAAATTAGAAAAAGGATTTAAAAAATTAGAAAATGATCTTTGGGATTTAGCAAATACAGTAAATGATGATGCTATGAGATGTATCGTTGGTGAAGAACCTTGTGAAAAACATACTAAATATAACTTGAAAAGAGTTACATTGAGTGACGCAGATACCGCTAAAGTAAAAGAAGCTGCTTTAAAGGTAGTTTTACCAACTTGGAAAAAAACATGTAACAGTGTAGATAAAAATTGCACTGATACTTGGAATAAAACTGTTGGAAAAGTTGCAGGTATGACAATTAAATAATACAAACTTTTTTGTGGGTGGAAAATATTTATTCTACCCACAAAATTAAAATCAATTTAATA
>CACJRK010000014.1 GCA_902595795.1 uncultured Pelagibacteraceae bacterium | reverse complement strand
AAAATAATCATAACTCATTTTTATATATGGATATTGTGGCCTTGGTTGCTCCAATTGGGCTATTTTTTGGTCGAATAGCAAACTTTATAAATTCTGAATTATATGGAACTATAACCAATGTACCCTGGGCAGTAACATTTATTCAGGTAGATAATCTCCCTAGACACCCATCACAACTATACGAAGCACTTTTAGAAGGTTTGTTTTTATTTTTTATATTAATTTATTTTAGAAAAAAATTTATGAACAAACCTGGAGTAATTTCAGGATTATTTTTAATATTTTACTCAATCTTCAGATTTTTTATTGAATTTTTTAGAGTGCCAGATGAACAACTCGGTTATATATTATTAGACTTAACAATGGGGCAAGTAGTAAGTTTAATATTTATACTATCAGGGGTAATTTTAATTTATTACAAAAATGAAACTCGCTAAGACAAATAATTTACCATTAGATCAATTTATAAATTTAGCTCTTTACGATAAGGATAAAGGTTATTACATGAAAAAGAATCCTTTTGGTGAGGAAGGAGACTTTATCACTGCTCCTAATATTACTAGATTATTTTCAGAAATAATTGCAATTTGGACAATTACCTTTTGGAAAAGTATAGGTTCTCCAAAAAAATTTAATTTACTAGAACTGGGAGCTGGCAATGGTGAAATGTTTAAAGTGATAGACGAGACTCTTGTGAATTTTCCTGAGTGTTACAATGCCTGCAATTTTGTAATTCATGAAAAAAGTGATTTTTTAATAAACGAACAAAAAAAAAATTTATATTCTAAAAAATTTTCATGGTTAAAAAATATAGAAAAAATAAATACAAACCCTACAATTTTTTTAGCTAATGAATTTTTTGATGCCATACCAATCAAACAATTTTTTAAAAAAAAAGATGTTTGGTTTGAAAGATTCGTAAATTTGAATGATCCAAAAAAAGCTAAGTTTAAAGATGAAAAAATTAATATAGAAAAAATTGAAAAACATCTAAACTTTGAAATATCAAAAAATCAAAACATTATTGAATATTCACCAGATACATTTAAATATTTAAGAGTAATTTGTGATTTAATACAAAAAAATAATGGAGGGATGTTAATCATTGATTATGGTTATGCAGACAGCAAAATGTATGAAACTCTTCAAGCAGTAAATAATCACAATTATTCAAACATTTTAGAAAATATTGGAGATTCTGACATTACTTACAACATAAACTTTCATTCTTTTGAAGAATTTATTAATCAATTTAAAGAGGTTAATTCAATTTTTACAAACCAAAAAAAATTTTTAACCAATATGGGTATTCTTCAAAGAGCAGAAATAATCAGCAAAAATATTGCATTTTCTAAAAAAGCAGATTTATTTTATAGAGTTAGACGTTTGATAGATGAAAAGCAAATGGGAGAATTATTCAAAGTCATGCTTATAAAAAATAAGAAAAATAATTTTAGAATTGGTTTTCAAAATTGATAAAATCAAAAAAATTATCAAAAATTAAAATTGTAAAGCATGGTTTTTTTAATAAAACTGGCGGAAAATCAAAAAAAATTTATAAAAGTTTAAACTGCGGTCCTGGTTCTAAAGATAATCAATCAGACGTTAAAAAAAATTTACAAATAGTTAAAAAAAAAATTAAAAGTACTTCAAAAAATATTTTTTTACTTCATCAAATACATAGCAATAAGTTCGTTTATATTAATGAAAAAAAGAAATTTAAATCCAAACCCAAAGCCGATGCAGTAATTACAAATCAAAAAAATATACCTATTGGTGTTTTAACTGCTGACTGTGTGCCCATTTTAATCTGTGACGAGCGAAAAAATTTAATTGCAGCAATTCATGCTGGCTGGAAAGGCGCATACAAAGATGTAATTAGCAAGGTAATCCAATTTATGATCAAAAAAGGATCTAATCCTAGAAATATTATTGCAGCTATTGGACCTGCTATCTCAGCTAAAAATTATGAAGTAAAAGAAGATTTTAAAAGAAAATTTATTAAAAAGGATAAAAAAAATAATAAATTTTTTAAAATTAAGTACAAAAAGCTTTATTTTGATTTACCCAAATATGTAAAATCATGTCTTTTAAAGAACAAAATAAAAAATATTGAGTCTATAAATATTGATACATTTGATATTAATAATAATTTTTTTAGCGCGAGAAGAGCGTTAAGACTAAATCATGATGATTATGGTAGAAATATTTCAATAATTATGCTTAATTAGGCTTTTTTAATGAAATTATTATCCGGAAATAGTAACAAACCATTAAGCAAGAAAATTGCTAAATATCTAAAATCTAAATTGGTTAACTCTAGTATTAAAAAATTTTCTGATGGCGAAATATATGTTGAAATTAATGAAAATATAAGAGGGAATAGTATTTTTTTAATTCAATCTATTTCATCACCTGCAAATGATAATTTAATGGAACTTCTCTTATGTATTGATGCACTCAAAAGATCATCTGCAAAAAATATAACTACTGTGATTCCATACTTTGGTTATGCAAGACAAGATAGAAAAGTTGCACCAAGAACTTCTATTTCAGCAAAATTAGTCTCGAATCTAATCACTAAGGCAGGAGCAGATAGAGTTGTAACTGTTGACTTGCATGCGGGGCAAATTCAAGGATTTTTTGATATTCCAGTAGATAACTTATTTTCAACACCTATTTTTGCTAGACATGCCAAAAAAAAGATAAAAAGTAAAAACTTGATTTGTGTTGCTCCAGATGTTGGTGGTACTGAAAGAGCTAGAGCGCTTGGAAAAATGTTAAATGTTGGACTGGCAATTGTAGATAAAAGAAGACCAAAACCTGGTCAATCTCAAGTAATGAATATTGTTGGAGATGTTAAAGGAAAAACTTGTATTATTGTTGATGATATAATTGATTCAGGCGGAACAATAGTAAACGCTGCTAAAGCTCTTAAAGATAGAGGTGCAAAAGATGTTTATGTTTACATAACTCATGGTGTACTTAGTGGAGAAGCAGTTAAAAAAATTAAAAATTCAGTAATTAAAAATTTAGTAATTACTGACACAATCGATAACATGAATAGAGTTAAAGGTGCTAAAAACATTGAGGTTCTGTCAATTTCGAGCCTTATGGGTGAAGCAATTAAAAGAATATCTAATTCAACCTCAGTATCAGATTTATTCAAATAAATACCTTGAGTTATTAAGGAACTTAAGCTAAAAACCCTTGTTTTTATGAATTCATTAGACGCCAATATCAGAAATACTAAAACTAAAGGTGAGCTAAATTCACTTAAGAGTAATGGTAATGTGCCTGCTATCATATATGGTGGAGAAGCACAAAATGAAAAAATTTCAATATCTAAAAAAATACTTAAATCTCTAATTGAAAATGAAAACTTTTTATCAAGTATTATAAGTTTAAATGTTGATGGCAAGCCTCAAAAAGTCCTTCCAAGAGAAATTAAATATGACATTATTTCAGATGAACCAATTCATGTTGATTTTCTAAGGATTGTTGCAGGAATAAAAGTAAGAATTGAAGTTCCTGTTAAATTTTTAAATCATGAGAAATCTCCTGGATTAAAAAGAGGTGGCGTTTTGAACATCGTAAGAAGAAAAGTTGAACTAAAATGTCCAAGCGAAAAGATTCCTGAAAATCTTGTAATAGATCTTGATGGCGTTGATATTGGAGAGAGTTTTAAGATTTCTTCTATAAATCTTGATAGTGAAGTAACTCCTACAATTCAGGGAAGAGATTTTGTAATTGCAACACTAGCGGCTCCAACTGTGATGAAAGAGCCTGAAAAACCTGCAGAGGCTGAAGGAGCTGAGGGTGAAGAAGGTGCTGAAGGAGCGGAAGCAGCGGCGGCAGAAGGTGGAGAGAAACCATTAGCCGATGGTGATAAAAAAGAAGGTGAAGATAAAAAGCCTACTGAAGAAAAAAAATAAGTTAATTAATTTTGAATTTTATTCTCCAATACTAATATTTTATGCTTTTACTTGTAGGATTAGGTAATCCAACCCCAGATAGTGAAAACAACAGGCATAATATTGGTTTTAAAATTATAGATGCTATAAATAAAAAGTTTGGGTTTTTAAAACAAAAACCAAAATTCAAAGGACTACTCACAACTGGAAATGTTGGAGACCAAAAAATTTACGCTATAAAACCTTTAACTTTTATGAATAATTCTGGAATTTGTATTAGAGAATTAATTGAATATTTCAAAATAGATGCTGAAGATGTAATTGTTTTTCATGATGATTTGGATGTGGAGTTTGGTAAAATAAAAGCTAAATTTGGTGGATCTAGTGCGGGGCATAACGGTATTGCATCAATAGATAAATTTATTGGTAAAGATTATTCAAGAGTAAGAATAGGAATTGGAAAGCCTAAAGATAATATGGAAGTTAGTGATTTTGTTCTTCAAAATTTTGATGATGATGAAATGCTAGGATTAGAAAAAATTACAAATAATATTACAAATTCAATTTCAATGCTTATCGATAAAAAATTAGATTTATTCTCTAGTGCTGTGAATAATAAATAATGAGCTTTAAATGTGGAATTGTTGGTTTGCCTAATGTGGGTAAATCTACACTCTTCAATGCTCTTACAAACTCAAGCAAAGCTCAGGCTGCAAATTTTCCTTTCTGCACAATAGATCCCAATATAGGAATAGTTCCAGTTCCAGATGAAAGATTAAGTAAGTTATCTAAAGTTTCAAAGTCAAAAAAAACAATCAATACGACTATTTCATTTGTAGATATTGCTGGTCTTGTAAAAGGTGCATCTAAAGGTGAGGGACTAGGAAATAAATTTTTATCCCACATAAGAGAAGTTGATGCAGTCATTCATATGATTAGATGCTTTGACTCAGATGACATTCAAAATGTCAATCTAGATGTTGATCCAATCAGAGATCTTGAAATCATTGAAACTGAGATGATGCTAGCTGACCTAGAATCTATTCAAAAAAGACTTGAAAAAAATAATAAGAAAAATACAGACGAAGATCTGCTTAAAATTTTAGAGATTGCTTTAGACTGCATCAATAATGACAAAGATATATCAATCTTGAAATCTCAATTTGATAGAAAACAACTAAATCAAAGTGGTTTGTTATCGATTAAACCAAGAATTTTTGTCTGTAATGTTGATGAACAAAGTGTCCAAAATGGAAATAAATATACTAAAAATTTTATCGAAAAATATGGGGTAGATAATACCTTGATTATTTCTGCAGACATAGAAAACCAGATAAATGAATTAGCGGTAGATGAAAAAAAAAATTATATGGATATGATTGGCTTAAAAGATACAGGTTTAAGTATGTTAATTCAAAAAGGCTACAAAATATTAGAACTTGATACCTACTTCACTTCAGGACCAGAGGAAACAAGAGCTTGGACAATTCAAAAAAATTGTACCGCTCCTAAAGCTGCAGGTGAAATTCATACAGATTTTGAAAAAGGTTTTATTAGAGCTGAAACTATATCTTATGAAGACTTCATTACAAATAATGGATGGGTAAATTCTAAAACAAATGGAAAAATGAGATTAGAAGGTAAAGACTATATTGTGAAAGATGGAGACGTATTAAACTTCAGATTCAACACGTGACCAGATTTTTTTCATACTAAAATAAACTAGAACAGTAAGAATAATTAGGTATACAATTGCTTTAAAGCCCATCTGGTGTCTAGCTTCTAAATGAGGTTCAGCCGACCACATTAAAAAAGTCGTTACATCTTTTGACATCTGTTCTACTGTAGCACTAGTACCATCACCATATTCTAATAATCCATTTGATAATGGAGCGGCCATTCTAATTTTATTGCCATACATGTATTTATTATAATAAACACCATCATCTAAAGACACATTACTAGGGGCTTCTTCATATCCTTGTAATAAGGAATATATATAATCAACACCACCACCTCTTGCTTTTACCAAAACGGACATGTCAGGTGGATAAGCGCCACCATTTGCAGCTTGAGCTGCTTTTACATTGTCATATGGCATTACAAATTTATCAGACAATTTACCTGGTCTTGTAAACATTTCACCATCAGAATTTGGCCCATCAGTAACTTCAAAAGATGCTGCAATTGCTTTAGCCTGAGCTTCAGAAAATTCTGGTCCACCTTTTTCTGATAAATTTCTATAACTTAAATACTTCATTGAGTGGCATGAAGCACATACTTCAGTATAAACTTGGTAACCTCTTTGAAGAGAAGCTCTATCAAATTTTCCAAACAAACCCTTAAAACTCCAGTCAGTTTTTAAATATTCTACTTTTTCTGCAGCAATAGAGAGTGAACTTGAGACAATAAATATGATTAGTATAGAAAATAATTTATGTAAATTTTTCACCTTACTCTATTTTACTTTCTTTATTTCTTGCGGCAGCAAAATTTGGTGAACCACCAAGAACAGGTTCTGTAATACTTAAAGGTACAGGCAAAGTTTTTTCTTTAAATCCTAAAACGGGAAGAATAACTAAAAAATGTAAAAAATAATATGCTGTAGCTACTCTTGCTATCAATAAATAAAGTCCTTCAGCTGGCATTGCACCTACATAACCGAGTATTAAAACATCAGCAACAAGTATCCAGTAAAATTGTTTATATAAAGGTCTAAATACTGCAGATCTTATTTTTGAGGTATCCAACCAAGGTAAAACTGCTAAGATTAATATTGCTGATAACATTGCTACAACTCCAAGTAATTTATCAGGAACTGATCTTAAAATTGCATAAAACGGTAATAGATACCATTCAGGCACAATATGTGCAGGAGTTACCATTGGGTTTGCCTCGATGTAGTTATCTGCATGTCCTAAGATATTTGGTGCATAAAATACAAAGAAAGCAAAAACAATCATGAACATTAATAAAGCAAAACCGTCCTTAATGACAATATAAGGATGGAATGGAACTGTATCTTTTGAAGGTTTTTTAATATCTATACCAACTGGGTTATTATTTCCTGGAACATGCAATGCCCATATGTGTAAAACCACTAGACCTAAAATTAGAAATGGAATTAAGTAGTGTAAAGTAAAAAACCTAGTTAAAGTAGGATTGTCTACTGAGTACCCCCCCCACAACCAAGTAACTATTCCCTCCCCTACAAGTGGAATTGCGCTAAATAAATTTGTAATAACTGTTGCGCCCCAGAAACTCATTTGACCCCAGGGCAATACATAGCCCATAAAAGCTGCTGCCATCATAAGCAAGTAAATAATTATTCCAATTATCCAAATTATTTCTCTTGGCGCTTTATAAGAACCATAAAACAAAGATCTAAATATATGAATATAAACTGCTAAAAAAAACATTGATGCACCATTTGCATGAATATATCTAATTAGCCAACCATAGTTGACATCACGCATGATGTGTTCAACACTCTCAAAAGCCATATCGGCATGAGCGATATAATGCATTGCAAGTGTTAGTCCTGTAACAATTTGAGTAATTAGACAAAAAGTTAATATTCCACCAAAAGTCCACCAATAATTTAAATTTTTTGGAGTTGGATAATCTGTTAAATGATTTGCGAGAGTTAATAATGGAAGTCGATCATTAAACCACTGTCCTACTTTTGATTTTGGTCTATAATCGTGATCACTCATTTACGTCTTTATCCAATTTTAATTGTATTTGCATTAACAAATTCATATTTGGGAACTTCCATGTTCCAAGGTGCTGGTCCTTTTCTAATTCTTCCTGAGGTATCATAATGAGATCCATGACATGGACAGAACCAGCCATTGTAATCTCCTTTATCATTTAGGGGTACACATCCTAAGTGAGTACAAACACCCAACATAACAAGCCACTCTGGATTTTTTGCTCTATCTTCATCTTTTTCTGGATGAATTAATTCCTCCATCTTTACTGACCTAGCTTCATCAATCTCTTTTTGAGTTCTTCTTCTAATAAAAACTGGCTTACCTCTCCACAAAACAGTTAAAGTATTTCCTGGTGTTAGTGAACTCACATCTACCTCTGTGCTGGCTAATGCCTTTACAGAAGCATCTGGATTCATTTGATCAATCATTGGCCACACTACTGCAGCGGCACCTACAGCACCTACAGCTGTGGTAGCTGTAAATAAAAAATCTCTCCTTTTTGTTTTTTTTTCAGACACTTTTAGTAGCTTTTATTATTATCTCTTTTTGATTTAAAATAGTTATTATACGAATTCATATAATATAAAATAATTATTTTACTACTGAAAGAATGACACATAATTCAACAATTTTAGGACCCAAAATAGCTTTGTATGAGCCCGATATACCTCAGAATACAGCTGCAATAATTAGAACATGCGCTTGTTTAGGTGCTAAATTAGAAATAATTGAACCATGTGGCTTTCTATTGTCGGATAAACGCTTTAAAAGAGTGGTTATGGACTATATGGACTATAGTCAAATAGAATTTTATCAAAGTTCAGAAAAATTTTTTGAGGCAAAAAAGAAACAGAGAATCGTATTGATGACAACTAAGGGTTCAACAAATTATACTAAATTTAAATTTAAACCTAATGATACTATATTGTTTGGAAGAGAAAGTGCTGGAGTACCAGAGAAGATACATAAATTAATTAAAAATCGTTTAAAAATACCTATGAAAAACCAAGTAAGATCTCTTAATATTGCATCATCTGTTGCCATTGTTTTGGCAGAAAGTTTACGTCAAATAGAATTAATATAGAATGAATATCTCAATCAAAAAAGATTTAGTGAGTAATTGGTTTAAGCTATTACAAAATGCAATATGCGACGATATTTTAAAAATTGAAAAAAACAAAATAAATTTTCAATCAACTTCTTGGAAAAGAAACAGTAAAAAAGACGAGGGCGGCGGTGAATACAGAATTCTTAAAAATGGAAAAATTTTTGAAAAAGTAGGAGTAAATTTTTCAAAAGTTCATGGAAAATTTCCTAAACAATTTCAAAATAATATTCCAGGCGCAAGTAACGATCCGAGATTTTGGGCTTCAGGAATATCAATAGTTATGCACATGCAAAATCCTAATATTCCTGCAATGCATTTTAATACTAGATTTATTTGCACAAAGAAGAATTGGTTTGGTGGTGGAATGGATATAACACCAGCAATAAAAGATGAAAAAGAAAAAAAAAATTTTCATAAAATTTTAAAAACAATGTGTGATAGACATAATAAAAATTACTATAAAAAATATAAAAAGTGGTGTGATGAATATTTTTATTTACCTCACAGAAAAGAAGCAAGAGGTGTTGGTGGAATTTTTTTTGATTATAAAAATGATAATTTTGAAAAAGATTTTAAATTTGTTAGAGATGTTGGTATTACATTTCAAATGCTATTTAACGAATTAATTAGAAAAAAAGTAAAAAGAAAATGGACTTCAAAAGATAAAGAGTATCAGAATATTAAAAGAGGTCGATACGTAGAATTTAATTTACTCTATGATAGAGGAACAAAATTTGGATTACAAACTGGTGGTAATGTTGAAGGAATTTTAATGTCATTGCCTCCAATTGCAAAATGGAAATAAAAAATGGATAAAGAGCCAATAACATTAAACGGATTAAATAAGTTAAAAGAAGAATTAGTTTTTTTAAAAGAAAAGATAAGACCTGAAATTGTAGCTTCAATTGCTGAAGCACGATCTCACGGAGACCTTAAGGAAAATGCAGAATATCATGCAGCAAAAGAAGAGCAATCTCACAACGAGGGGAGAATAACCGAAATTAATGACATTATTGCAAGAGCAAATGTTATTGATGTTACAAAACTTAACAATGAAGGAAAAGTAATTTTTGGATCAACAGTTTTTTTAGAAGATTTAGATACTGGTGAAAAAATTAATTACAAAATTGTTGGAAGAGATGAAGCAGATTTAAAACAAAAACTAATTTTCTTCCAATCACCAATTGGCAAAGGTTTAATTGGAAAAAATAAAAGTGATTTAGTTGAAATAAATACACCCTCTGGAGTAAAAAATTTTGAAATTAAAGATGTAAAATACATTTAAGATTTAACTATTTCTATTACTTGTTTATCAGAAATTTGAAATCCGTTTTGAATCCACCTCTCTTCGATCTTTTTTAATTTATTACCTAAAATTTTGCCTTCGGGAATTTGAAATTTAGACATTAGTAGATCGGCCCCTATTGGCAAAGTTGGTATTACTTTCTCTTTGTAAGTATCTAATAATTTAATTAGTTTTTTTTCTACTTTGTTTGAAGTAAAAATTTTAAAATTAATTATATCAATTACTGCCTCTCGCCCATTAAAATAAAAAAATTTATTCAAATTTTTCTCTGTGAAATTGTTAAAAGTTACTTTCTCTCTATAAAAAAGATCTATTAATTTTAATCTTTTCTGATCTTTTTTTGAAAATTTAAATTTATAAAGAAAATAATCAGCATTATCAGTTCCATCAATTACCAAAAGTGAAATTAAGAATATAAAGTCAATTTTTAAAAAGTTTTCCGCAGCATAGGGGTTTAGTTTTTTAAAATTTTTAATATTCTTCAGTTGAGGAAAGATTATTTCTATTAGTTCTAAGCTTTCTTTATCTTTGAATAATTTTAAAAATCCATTTGAACTTGTTATTTTTTTTAGTTCATCAATTAACCTCTCGGATGATATATTTGAAATCCCATCAATATTTATTTTTATATTTTTTATTATTTCTGACTGGTGCTTATGATTTGAGTAATTTAAGTAAAATCTCAAATATCTTAAAATACGTAAATAATCCTCTTGAATTCTTTTTTCTGGGTTACCAATAAAATTAATATAACCCTGCTCCAAATCTTTTTTACCGTTAAACGGATCAAATAAATTACCATTACTGTCTGCATAAATCGAATTAATACTAAAATCCCTTCTAGAAGCATCTTCCTTCCAATCTAGTGTGAACTCTACTTCAGCATGCCTTCCATCAGTTGAAACGTCTTTCCTTAATGAGGTAATTTCAAATTTATATTCACCAATTACTGCGGTTATAGTTCCGTGCTCAATTCCAGTCTCGTAATAACTTATTTGTTTTTTTTTAAGAGCTTCGCATACTTCCAGAGGTGTTAAATTTGTTGCTAAGTCAATATCATCGACATTTTCTTTTTTTATCACTTTTCTTACACATCCACCGACATATCTTATTTCACTTTTCTCTGAAAAATTATTAATTGCTTCAAAAATTTTATTTGCTGGAGTTGTTAAAGTAAGTTGTTTTAAATTTTGACTGATATAATCAAGATTTTTTGAACGGGAAAAAAATTTATCTAAAAAATTTTTCATAAGTGGCTGGGGCGCTAGGATTCGAACCTAGGATGCAGGTACCAAAAACCCGTGCCTTACCGCTTGGCTACGCCCCAATACTAGCTTCCTATAACATAAAAATATAAAATTCATATAGTTTTTGCTGTAACACACCAATAATTTTTATATTTTCTTTTAAATTTAGCTTTTGCTAATTTACAACTCTTTAATGATTTGTAATAGGCAACAATTGTAGATCCTGAACCGGTCATTCTTACAAATAATGGGTCATTAATATTTTGTAAGAACAACTTTATTTTTTTAAGTTTTGGGTATTTTTTAAGTGCTATTGATTCAAGAGCATTTTTTTGGTGAGTCAAATATTTTGCTTCAAACATATTTTTTTTAGGTTTATTAAATTGTGGTTTTGTATATTTTCTTACAGCAGAGTATATTTTTTTAGTTGAGCAACCGAAATCAGGCTTGATTAAAGTGGAGTAATATTTTGGAGTATCATAAATTTTTTTTATTCTACCATTAGATGACAACACGCAACTCGACGCAATAGTTCCTAAAATAACATCAGAACCAACCAGCTCGCAGATACTTAGAATTTTTTTAGAATTAGTATTAACAAATTTTTTTTTAATCAGATAATTTAATATGCTTGCTGCATTCATTGATCCCCCTCCCAACCCAGCCTCTTGAGGAATTATTTTTTTTATCCTTATTTTAAACTTTTTATCATTTAGTAAATTTTGTTTATCAAGTATTTGGAATAATTTTTGTATAGTGTTTTTTTTTCCAATATTTTTAGAAAATTTTCCAGAAAAAGTAATATGATGTTTGCTCCCTTCATGTTGATTTATCGAAATAACATCGTGTAAATCAATAAAACTAATTATACTTTCAATTTTATGTAACGCCTTTTTTTTTCCAGTAATATTAAGAGCTAAATTTAGTTTTGCATTAGATTTAATTTTACTTATTTTCATTTAAGATTTTTTAAGACCCTCAATTACCTTAATATTAATTTGTTCCCTCATATCTTCTTCAGTGTCATCAAAGGTTAAGACATTATTCCAAAAATATCTTGCTTGAATTTTTCGATTTAATTTCCATAAAATATCTCCATAATGATCATTTACAATTGGGTCATCTGGCATTAATTCTACTGCTCTCTTTAAATACTTTTCTGCTTCTACGTAATCCTCTGTCAAAAAATATGCCCATCCAATTGAGTCAATAATATAAGGATCATTACTTTTTAAATCATATGCAGTTTTTAACATTTCCATTGCTTCTTTAATTTTATAATCACGCTCTAACCAAGAGTAAGCTAGGTAATTTAAAATATACGCATCACTAGGATCAATTCTAAGTGCATGTAATAAATCTTTGTCTGCTTTTTCGTAATTACCCATTCTTTCATAACTACCACCTCTACGATACAAGACATCAGATTTGATAAGTGATCTGTCATCTAGTGTTAAAATTATTTCTGTATAGCGATCTATTGCCTTATTATAATTCTTAGAATTTTTATAAAAATTTGCTAAATCAAAAATCATTTTTCTATTTGGATTTTCAATTTTACTAAATTTTAAATCTAAATATTTAATTCCATTTTCATAATCTTGTTCTTGAATTATAATTTGAGCTTCTTTTTTTAATCTAAACCAATAATAAAATTCATCTTTTTTATTAAAATATTTTAAGATTTTTTTTAATTTATCAAATTCATTATTAATATAAAAATTTTCTGCAACCAATGACAGATTAAATTCGAACTTAGGATTTAAATAACTTGATAAATTTAAATAAAAATTTGATTTTTCAAAATTATCCTGTGAGGAATAGAGATTAGAAATTAAAAATAAAAACTCACTAACAACATCATTATGGTCTTTGCATGAAAAAATTTTAGCAAAATTATCAAATTTTTCTTTGTCTACCCAACTTTTACTTTGTGATAGTAAGAGTGTTGAATTTATATAATCAATTTGTGCAACAACTGATCTTGCTTCATTTATTTTTTTATTGTCAATTAAATAATTAAGGTAAAAGAAAATATATCTCGAATAATCACCTTGTTGATTATTTATTAAATTAAGAAAAAATGATGAAGTTTTTTTATTCTCAAGATAACATCTCTGAAATGTCTCTGCTATAAATGAGAGGTTTCCAAAGTTTTTTTTATTATCTAATATTTTATTGTTTTTAAAAGTATAAATATATTGTTTGAGTGTTTCAAATATAACTATGTTTATTCTGTCTTCATCTTGAAATTTTAAAGTTTGTGTTAAATACTTATCAGCTTTTTGAAAATTATTTTTCTTTAGACTGTCAATTATTAAAATTATATAAGCTTCATAAAAATCTGAATTAGATTTGTTTACATTTTTATTGAGAGCATTAATTGCTTGAGGAACTTTATTATCTAAAACTAAGGAATTAATATATCTTTTTAAATAACTATCATGTTTATTAATAAGTATTTTTGAAAATTTAAAATATTTTAGTGCTTCGGAATTATCACCATTTTCAAATGCAACTATTCCAGAAAAATAATTTGATAAATCTTTTGAGTTGAAATCATTAAAACTAGCACTTTTAGAATACAAAGGTGTCTGATAAGATATGAATATTATTATTACTAATTTTGCAAATTTTAGGAACATATAACCATACTATGACTAAAAAAGTGATAAATCAAAATACCAAATTAAACCAAAAGTTAATAAGTACAATTGAAGCAAAATTTATATTTGCTGATAAGCCAATAAATAGATTTAAAACTTTAGAAACAGATAATGATATTCAGCAAAATAATAAAGAAGAATTGCTAATAAATTTAAAAGATCAAATAAATTCAATTGAAAATTGTAAATTGAAGGAAAATTCAAACAAAATTATTTTAGGTGAGGGAAATATAAATAGCCCCTTAATGTTAATTGGAGAAGCTCCAGGAGCTGAGGATGAAAAATTAGGGGCACCATATAAAGGTGAAGTTGGTGAGCTTCTTAATAAAATGCTTATTGCGATCAATATTAAAAGACAAAATATTTATACAAGTTATGCAATTAATTTTAGACCTCCTGAAGACAGAAAACCGACATCAACCGAAATTAAAAGATACTCAGTATTTTTGAAAGAGCACATATCAATTATAAACCCAAAAATTATTGTTTTGATGGGTAGTTCAGCAATGGAGGCCGTAACAGGAATAAGTGAAAAAATATCTATTGAAAGAGGAAATTGGAAGGAAGTTATTTTAAAAAATAAAACATTCCCTTTAATGATTACTTTTAACCCATCTTATTTAATCCGTTTTCCAGAAAATAAAAAACACTCATGGGAAGATTTAAAGAAAATAAGAGATAAAATTAAAGATTTGAAGTTAAAAATTTGATGAAGATAATTGCTGGGGTTGATGAGGTTGGTAGAGGAAGTTTAATTGGGCCTGTTTATGCTTCAGCAGTAATTTTGAAAAAATCAATTAATCCCAAATTATTAAAAGACTCAAAATTATTAAGTAAAAAAGAGAGAGAGTATCTATGTAAATATATAAAAAAAAATTCTACTTGGTCTATAGGTAAAGCTTCAGTCAAAGAAATAGAAGAGCTGAATATACTACAAGCAAGTTTGCTGGCTATGAAAAGAGCCATCAAAAAACTTGAGAAAAAACCAACACACGTTCTTATAGATGGAAATAAAACTCCAGAATTAGAAAATTATAATTTAAAATCAGTTATTAAAGGAGATAAAAAAGTCGCCTCTATTTCGGCTGCATCTATAATTGCAAAAGTATCAAGGGATAAGTTTATAACCACCTTATCCAAAAAAAATAAAGGTTATGATTGGGATAAAAACTTTGGGTACGGAACAAAAAAGCACTTAAAAGCTTTGAAAAAATTAGGTATTACTAAGCATCATAGAAAAACTTTTTCACCAATTTCTAAAATAAATTAACACAACATCTAGTTACCATCTAATTTAGAAACACTAATCGAATCCAAATTTTTCAATCTCAGGTTGACCGAAGAATCCATTTGGAGTCTAATTAATTTTTACAAATGAAAACTGATTTCAAAAATAAAATAATTAAAGGAGATAGTCTTGAAGAATTAAAAAAAATTCCACGTGAAACTTTTGATTTAATTTTTGCTGATCCTCCTTACAACTTACAATTAAAAAGTGAATTAACTAGACCGGATAGATCAAAGGTTAGTGCGGTAAATGATAAGTGGGATCAATTTGAAAATTTTAAAAAATATGATGATTTCACTTATGAATGGCTTAGTGAATGTAAAAGAATTTTAAAAAAAGATGGAGCTATTTGGGTTATAGGAAGCTACCATAATATTTTTAGAGTTGGCACAGCAATCCAAAATTTAGGTTTCTGGATTTTAAACGATGTTATTTGGAATAAAAATAATCCAATGCCAAACTTTAGAGGGACACGTTTTACTAACGCTCATGAAACTTTAATATGGGCTTCTAAAAGTGAAAAATCAAAATACACATTCAATTATCAATCTTTAAAATGCTTAAATGATGATTTGCAAATGAGATCTAATTGGGATCTTCCAATATGCAATGGTTCTGAAAGACTTAAAAAGGATGGAAAAAAAATTCACTCTACACAAAAACCTGAAGCACTATTACATAGAATTTTACTAGCTACATCTAATAAAAATGACCTCATACTTGATCCTTTTTTAGGATCAGGAACAACAGCTACAGTAGCAAAAAAACTAGGAAGAAATTATTTCGGAATAGAAAAAGAAAAAAATTATTTTAAAGCTGCTGAGCAACGCATAAGAGCTACAAAGCCTATTGAAGACGATTTATTAGATACGCTAAAAAATAATAGATCAAAACCAAGAATTCCTTTTGGATCATTGGTTGAGCTTGGAATAATTAAACCTGGAACTAATATTTTTGATAATAAGAAAAAAATAACAGCCAGAATTATGGCCGATGGTAGTATAAAACATAATCAAGCAGAGGGTTCTATACACAAAGTTGCGGCTACTATTTTAGGAGCTGAAAGTTGCAATGGATGGACTTTTTGGCACTGTGATATAAATGGACGAACTTATCCTATTGATTATTTAAGACAAAGATTAATTTCTAAAAATTAACTTTTATAAATTTTACCCAAATAACTTTGTAAAAATTTTTTATTTTTAGTCAAAAGTTTTAAAATAATATTTCTAAATGTGATCATAATTGGATTTGATAAATGGAAGGCAAATTGATTTAAATTAGATCTGCTATTAATCATTTTTACTCTTTTTAATCTGATATCATAAAAATTATTATTATTTATTAAACATTCATATAATTCATTAGCTCCCTCAATTGATTGGGAAGCTCCCTGCGCAAATGAAGGTGAAAAAGCAAAAAATGCATCTCCTACAAGGAATATATTTTTTGGAGGATTATATAAATTTTTACTTACAAATATTGGAAATAATTTAATATTTTGAAGACTTTCCAAAAAACTTTGAGAAACTTTTTGAGATAATTTAAATTTAATATTTTTTATAAAAGAACTCTCGGTAAAAATATTATAGTTCTCTTGCTCATTTGAATTTAATTTATGTTTTAAAATACCAATAAAATTTAAATTTTTATCATTATTAATTGGATAAACAACATAATGAAAATTTGGTCCTAAAAACAAAGAAATATTTTCTTCATTTATATTTTGAAGATTTTCTCTCGATATACTGCCCCTAATAGCAATCGTATCATTGTAAATTGGTTTTGATTTATTGGTTGAAATTATTAACTTCCCCTTAGAAAACACACCGTCTGAAATAATTAAATAATCGCAAGTTATTTTTTTTTTATCAAATATTAATTTTATTGAATCTTTATCGTAATCAATTTGTTCAATACTGTGGTTATATTTAATTATATCTTCGTTTATTTGTTTTTTTAAAAATTGAAGTAATTTTGATCTTTTTAGTGTTGTATATTTACAATCTTCATAATTAAATTTTGAAATGTCTAAGTCACAAATTTTTTTTGAATTTTTAATTTCATAAAAATCAATTTTTTTTGGATTAAATTTTTCGTCTTCAGTGAGAGAAACGAAGCCTATTTTATTTAAAAGCTTTACGCTATTTACCGACAACTGAATTCCATAACCTTCTTCCATTTCCATTGAATTCCTTTTTTCATAAATCGTAACCTGATAATCCTTATGATCTTTGAATAAATTGGCAATATACAAACCAGAAATTCCAGCACCAATTATTGCTATTTTTTTCATTTATGACTTTCTAAAAATTTTACTATCTTTTTTGTAAATGTTGGCAGTGTATAATTTTGAAGCTTTGTTGGATCAATCCAATAATTATTTTTATTTAAATTATATTTATTTTTAAATTCGATTTTAATATTCATACTCATATTAGACATTTTAAAATTCAAATCTTTATCAAAATTTTTAGGATTATTTAGTTCCTCCATTGGGAAGATATTAAAATTTTTCAAAAAATTAAATTTGTTATTTTTGATTAATAAATAATGATTATTTTTTTTATAAACATTTAGCTTGTAAAAAGTTTCCTTATCTTTTTTTTTTAATTTTACTAAATCAAAATTTTTATTTTTAAATGATTTGCATTTTTTTACTAATGGACAGTTCTTACAATTAGGACTAACAGGTTTACAAATTAGTGCTCCTAATTCCATTAAAGCTTGGGCATAATCATTAGACCTTTTGATAGATGTTCCAAAAATTTTTTTCTTCTCGTGTAAATTTTCTTTTTTTATTTGATCTTGTTTTTTTAAAAATAAGTATCTCTTTAGCACTCTTTCAATATTTCCATCTAGAGGAATTATTGGTTCATTGAATGCAATTGCAGAAATTGCACTTGCTGTATAATCTCCAATTCCCGGAAGAGACTTTAAATCTACAAAATTTCTAGGTATTTTTTTATTAAAATTTTTAACAACTATTTGAGCTGTTTTTTTTAAATTTTTTACTCTTGAATAGTATCCAAGACCCTCCCAAAGTTTAATTAATTTTCTATCATCATATTTAGATAATTTTTCAATTGTAGGAATATTTTGAATAAATCTGTTAAAGTAAGGTATTACCGTTGCAACCTGGGTTTGCTGCAACATAAATTCACTTACTAAAGTGTAGTATTGCTTTTTTGTTTGAGAAACATTCTTTCTCCAAGGTAAAGATCTTTTATTTAAATCGTACCAATTAAGAATATTATTTGTTATTATTTGATCTTTCATATGCAATCTAAAAATAATACTAAGCAGAGAAACGCTAGCATTCAAGGATTAAGATCTTTCAAAGACACTTTGCCAAAAAATGTGAAAAAAATAATTAATAAAAAAGGTCATGTATATTCAGAAACGCTTAGCAATTGGAAATATTTAGTTGGAAGCGAATTATTTAAAATTTGCTATCCAAAAACATTTAAAAACTCAAATAAATTTGGTGTTAGCACCTTGGTGATTATGGTTAAGCGAGGACATGAAGTTGACGTTGAATATTCAAAAAAAGATATTTTAGACAAAATAAATAACTTTTTTGGCTATTCTGTTGTTGAGAAGCTTAAATTTATAAGTTTTGATGATGAACAAGAAATGACGGACTCGACTGATACAAAAGTTAAAAATGTGGCAATTAGTAAATATCAAGATAAAATTAAAGATGTTAAGAACGAAAAAATTAAAAAATCATTAACAGAGTTAACCAGGGTTTTTAGAGAGAAATGAAAAAAATTATATTCTTATTATTAATATTTTTTACTACAGTCTTAAATGTACAAGCTGAGGAAATTAAAAGGATAACTGTTGGCAACAAAGATGCAAAAATAACTATTATAGCTTTTGAGTCATTAACTTGTAGTCATTGTGCTGATTTTCATAAAAATGTTTATCCTCAATTAAAGGAAGAGTTTCTTAATAAAGGAATCGCTAAAATTGAATTTAGACATTTTCCTCTAGATATAGCAGCTTTTAATGCATCAAAGGTTTCTCAATGTAGAAATGATGGAAAAGCAGACATCCTTGAAAGCTTATATGCTAATCAACAAAAATGGGTTAAAGGAAATACTATTGAAGAAGCAAATAAAAATTTGCAAAACTTTTTAAAAAATGAGGGATTTATTATTGATTTTGATTCTTGTGTAAATAACAAGGAAATTGAAGATTTTGTATTAAACGATCGAATCGATGGAGCAAAAAACTTTAAAGTAAACGCAACTCCTACGATAATTATAAACAATAAAAAATTTGAGAAACCATTAAATTATAAAAACTTGAAAAAAGCACTAGAAAAACTGATATAAGTTAGTGCATGGAGTTTAAAAAAATCCAATTAAACGGATTTAAATCTTTTGCAGAAAAAACCAACTTCTTAATTGAAGATGGTCTGACAGGTATAGTGGGTCCAAACGGTTGTGGAAAATCCAACATTGTGGAATCTTTAAGATGGGCAATGGGAGAGACCTCAGCGAAAAGTATGCGTGGATCTGGTATGGAAGATGTTATTTTTTCAGGAACATCTAACAAAGCATCAAAAAATATTGCGGAAGTTTCAATCGAGGTAGAGAATAAAGATAAAGAAGGTCCTATCCAATATCGAGAGTTAGAACAAATTCAAGTTAGAAGAAAAATAGAAAAAGATAAAGGATCAAAATTTTACATTAATGATAAGGAAGTAAGGGCAAGAGATGCTCAAATGTTTTTTGCAGATCTCTCTACTGGTGCACATTCTCCATCTATGATTAGCCAAGGAAGAATAGGAGCGTTAGTAACTGCAAAGCCTACTGATAGAAGAGCTATCTTAGAAGAGGCTGCGGGAATTTCAGGTTTACATGTTAGAAGACATGAGGCTGAATTAAGATTAGGTGCGGCTGAGAATAATCTAAAAAGAGCTGATGAACTAAGACGACAACAAGAAAAACAACTTGCGAATCTTCAAAAACAGGCTGAGGAAGCAACTAAATACAAACTAATTTCTGATCAAATTAAAAAAATTGAAGCAGGATTATATTATTTAAAATTATTAGAAATAGATAAAGAAATTAGAATAGAAAATGAAATTAACACAGAAGCAGAGGGAGAAGTAGAAGGGTTTAATAATAAAATATCTGAGCTAGAAAATTCAATTAAATCATTTACTGAAAAAGTAAATCCTTTGAGAGAAAAAAATATAGAAAATTTATCTAGGATTCAAAGACTTAATTTAGAACTTCAAAGTTTAGATGAAGAGAATACAAGAATTCAAGATGAGATAGAAAGCATCAAAAAATCAATTCAAACTCTAGATGATGATATCGCCAGAGAAAAAGGCATAATTATAGATGCTAATTCAAATGAAAAAAGATTAAAGGAAGAAAAAACTGAATTAATTGAAACTGATTCAAAGTATTTTGAAACAGAAAAATTATCAAATGAAGAGTTAGAAGATGCCAAAAATAAACTTAAAGAAGAACAAAAAGCTGTTGATGAAATGGTAAATAATTTGGTAGAAGAAAAAATAGACATAAGTGTTGGTCCAATAAGAAACGTTAAAAATACGATATCTAAAGTTAAAGAATTAATTGATAGCAATGAAATAAATCAAGCAGTAACTCTTTTAGATAGATGCAACATGGAACTAGATAATTTTTTAAGTGATTTAAAAAATGAAAGATCTAGAAGTGAATTGCTAAGTGTTAATGAAAAGTCGCAAAATATAAAAATTCTCCAAGAAAAATATGCTGATGCATATAGTAAAAATCAGTCAATTAAAAATGAATCTATAAAAAGAAATGAAAGAATTAAAACTATTGAAACAGAAATTGAAAGTTGGAAAAATTTATTAACAAACTCTGAGAAGATGGTGAATGAGTTAACACAAAGAAAAGATAAGTTATCAAAACAATTAGGTGATTTAGAAAACCAACCGAGAGTACAGGCGGAAAGAAAAGGTCAAATTTCAGAAAATTTAAGAATTTCAGATAAAGAAAAAATTGATAATGAAGCAATTATAGATGAAACAGATAAAAAAATTGAAACGTTAAGAACAGAGTTAAATGAAATACAAGAGAAATCAATCCAAATTAGAGAGAGAAAAGCAAGCTCAGGAGCTACAATAGAGGGTCTTCAAAAAAGAAAAAATGATTTACTTGATAGAATTAGATCTGAGCTAAACTTGAATGAGAATAATATTTTAGAGAATTCAAATTTAAATGGAGTTGAAGAACTTCCCAATCCTGTTGATCAAGAGGATGCACTAGATAAGAAAAAACAAGAAAGAGAAAAGTTAGGATCAGTAAATTTAAAAGCTGACGAAGAAACCACTAAATATGAAGAAGAAATAAAAAAAATGGAGCAGGATCGTGCCGATCTTGTTACAGCTATTGTAAAACTGAAAGACAGTATTAATGAACTTAATAAAAAGGGAAGAGAAAGATTGATAGAAGCTTTCGAAAAAGTTAATAGAAAATTTAATGAAGTTTATACAAAACTTTTTAATGGAGGAAGTGCCAAACTAGAATTTGTAGATTCTGATGATCCACTTGAAGCGGGTTTAGAAATGTTAGTTAGTCCTCCAGGAAAAAGACTTCAATCCATAACTTTGTTATCTGGAGGCGAACAAGCATTAACTGCCCTCTCTTTGATATTTGCAGTATTTTTGACAAACCCTTCCCCTATTTGCGTATTAGATGAGGTTGATGCGCCACTTGACGATGCCAACGTAACAAGATTTTGTAGTCTACTTGAGGAACTAATTAAAATTACCAATACCAAATTCATAATTGTTACTCATCATGCCTTGACTATGTCCAAAATGAACAGACTATATGGTGTAACCATGCCTCAAAAAGGTATTAGTCAGCTTGTAGCTGTTGATTTACAAAAAGCAGAGAGTATGGTTGCCTAAACTATATAAATGCCAAAAGACCCTTTTAAAACTCGCTTAGAGATTGCAAAAAGTAAAATTTCTAAGAAAAATCTCTCCGATAAGAGAAATAGTACCTCGCCTATTGGTACTGCATTCAAATTAAGTACAGAACTAGTTGCTGCAGTAGCCGTGGGGACAATTATTGGGTTTATTTTTGACAAGACCTTTGGTACTAAACCCTGGTTTATATTAATATTTTTTTTTGTAGGTGTGGTTGCTGGGATAACCAACGTGATTAGATCTGCAAAAAACATGCAAAAATAAATAAGTACTATGGCAGCAAATCCTATGTCTCAATTCGACGTTTATAGAATTGGACCTGAAATTAAAGTTGGAGCATTCGACATATCATTTACGAACGCAAGTTTGTTTATGATTTTAAGCACACTATCTATTTTATTGATATTTAACTTAGGATCAAAAAAAAATTCAGTTTTACCAAACAAAATTCAATTATTAGCAGAACTAAGTTACACTTTCGTGTCTAAAATGATTAGTGATACTGCCGGTTCAAAAGCTAAACCCTATTTTGCATTCATATTTTCTTTGTTCATGTTTGTATTATTTTGCAATATGTTTGGAATGATACCCTACACTTTTACTGTAACTAGCCATATAATCGTTACTTTTGTACTAGCATCATTTATTTTTATAGGAGTAACTGTAATTGGATTTATTAAACATGGATTTGGATATTTAAAACTATTTGTACCAAGTGGAGTTCCTGCGGTGTTACTTCCACTAATAGTAGTAATAGAAATTATTTCTTATTTAAGCAGACCAATAAGTTTATCTGTTAGATTATTTGCTAATATGATGGCTGGTCATACAATGATGAAAGTTTTCGGAGGCTTTGTAATAAGTCTTGGAATAGTTGGTGGATGGCTTCCGCTGAGTTTTTCGGTTGCATTAACAGGTTTGGAGATATTAGTTGCTTTTCTTCAAGCTTATGTTTTTGCAATCTTAACCTGCATCTATTTAAATGATGCATTAAATTTACACCATTAATAACAGAGGAGGATATAATGGAATTAGAAGCAGCAAAAATGATCGGAGCAGGTTTGGCAGCAATTGCTTTAGCTGGGGCTGGTGTTGGTATTGGAATAATTTTTGGAAATTATTTGTCTGGTGCAATGAGAAATCCATCTGCAGCACAAAAACAATTTCCTAACTTACTTTTAGGTTTTGCACTTGCAGAAGCTACAGGATTATTCGGATTAGTAGTTGCGTTAATCATTCTTTTTGCGTTTTAAATTGATGGTTAAAAAAATATATTTTCAGTCAATATTTTTTAGCTTCTTTTTTAATAAAGAAGCTTTTGCAGCTGAAAGCGGAGGTATGCCTCAATTAAATCCAGAGTTCTGGATTTCTCAAATTTTTTGGTTAATACTTACTTTTGGAGTTATGTATTTAGTTCTGTCTAAACTGATACTACCAAAAATTAGTAACAACTTAGAATCGAGAAAATCTCAAATATTAGAAAATATTGAGGCTGCTGAGAAGCAAAGAGAAGATAGTGATACAAAGCTAAAAGAATATGAAGAAATTATATCTAAGAGCAAACTTGAAGCTAATAGCATTTTTAATCAAACAAGAGAAAAAGTGCTAAAAGACATTAGTGCAAAAAGAGATGTTCTTGATAAGCAGATTGATGACGAAATTGCTGAAGCTGAAAAAGAAATAAATACTCTAAGAAAGAATGCACCAGATAAAATTAATAAAATAGCTATTGAAACTTCATCTGAGCTATTACAAAAACTTATTGGAACTGAAGTAAATAAAAGTAGCATATCTGCAATTGTTGACGATCTATCTAAAAGAAATGGAGATAAATACTATGGCAATTGATGCAACATTTTGGGTAGCGGTATCATTTATTATTTTTTTTGGAGCGTTAATTTATCTTAAGATTCCTCAAAAAATTTCTGAAATGTTAGATAAAATGATATCTGACATAAAAAATGAAATTGACGAAAGTGAAAAATTAAGAACTGAAGCGAAAACACTATTAGATAATTCACAAAAAAAATTAGACACAGCTCAATCTGTTAGCAATGAAATCCTTGAAAATGCTAAAAAAGATGCTGATAGATTAATAATTGAAATGAATGATAAATTTCATAAATCCTCAGAAATTAAAAAAAATTTAGCTGAAAATAAAATAAGTCAGATGAAAGAAGCTGCTTTAAAAGAAATTAAGGACGCATCAATAAAGATTGCCGTAGACTCAGTAAAAAAAATAATAACTACATCTGTAGACAAGTCAAAATTAGACGCTGTGTTTCAAAAAAATTTAGATGAAACTAAAGAAGAGTTAAAAAAAATTAACTCATAAACACTTAATACACTTACAATTTTCTAAAAAAGCTATAAATTATTAAAATGAACTCTATAGTCATTGGATCAGGATTTGGTGGAATCGCAGCCGCACTAAGACTTAAAGCAAAAGGTCATAAGGTAAAATTAATAGAAAAACATCCAGACCTAGGTGGTAGAGCTAGAGTTTTTAAAAGAAACGGATTTATATATGATGCCGGACCAACAGTAATTACTGCACCCTATTTAATTAATGAATTGTTTGAGTTATTCAATAAAGATCCAAAAAATTATATAGAACTAACCCCACTAAAAATTTGGTA
Source organism: uncultured Pelagibacteraceae bacterium (assembly GCA_902595795.1). Taxonomy (GTDB): domain Bacteria; phylum Pseudomonadota; class Alphaproteobacteria; order Pelagibacterales; family Pelagibacteraceae; genus Pelagibacter. The sequence goes on along the minus strand of CACJRK010000014.1, from coordinate 2,836 downwards.
CCAATTTATTTTTGAGGACAAAACTAAATTTAACTATTCGGGTGACGAAATAAAAATGAAAGACCAAATTGAGAAGATCAGCAAAGAGGATGTAAATGGATATGAAAAGTTAGTTAATTTCACAAAAAAAATATTTGATAAAGGTTTTTCAGAACTTGCAGATGTGCCATTTAATAAACCTTTTGTAATGATGCAGCAATTACCTGCTCTCTTGAAACTTAAAAGTTATAAATCAGTTTACTCACTTGTTTCATCTTACATAAAAAATGAAAAATTAAGAAGAATGCTTAGTATGCATCCTTTACTAGTTGGAGGAAATCCTTTTACCACCACTTCTATTTATGGATTAATTCTTTATTTAGAAAAAAAATGGGGAATACATTATTCAGTTGGAGGAACAGGAAATATAATTAAAGGTTTTGAAAAGTTAATGAATGAGGTTGGTATTGAAATAATAAAAAACAGTGAAGTAAAGGAAATTATAACAAAAAATAATAAAATAAGTGGTGTAAAATTAAATAATGAAAATGAAATTGATGCAGATAATGTTGTTTGTAATGCAGATCCACCAGCATTTTATGAGAAAATGTTAAGCAAAAGCAACGGGAGTTCCATGTTGTTTAATTGGAAAAAAAATCGAATGGAATATTCAATGGGTTTATTTGTTTACTATTTTGGAACAAAAAAAATTTATGAGGATGTTGAACATCATACAATAAAGTTTGGAAACAAGTACAAGGAACATCTTGATGATATATTTGATAAGAAAAAATTAAATAGTGATATCAGCTATTATCTTCACAGACCTACGGCGACTGACAAAACTATGGCTCCAGAAGGAAATGATTGTTTTTATGTGTTAGTGCCTGTTCCTAACAATCAGTCAAAAATTAATTGGGAAATTGAAGGTGAAAAAATGAAAGATCTTGTAATTGAAAAAATGGAAAAAGACTTAATGCCAGATCTTAAGAAAAATATAATTGAAGATTTTTATCTAACACCCGATTACTTTGAAAAAGAATTAAATACAAAATTTGGATCAGGGTTTTCAATTCAACCTAAATTTACACAATCAGCATATTTTAGATTCCATAATAAATCAGAAATATATGATGGTTTATACTTTGTTGGTGCGGGTACACATCCAGGAGCTGGGGTTCCAGGTGTTCTGTCTTCAGCAAAAGTTTTAGATAAATTATTTTAATGTTGACTAAAAATTATTTAGCTATTTACGCCAAATCTTTCAATTGGGCTGGATTTTTTTTACCAAAAAAAACCTATGAAAAATGCTCTGCACTTTATGATTTTTGTAGAGAAGCAGATAATATTGCTGATGATGAAAACAGGATTGAAGTAAAAAAAGATAATTTTATTAAATTTAGAAATAATTTTGTAAATAAAAATTATGATAATCCAGTTATTAGAAACATGTGGGATCTAATTAATGAATTTAATATTTCTAATAAAATTGTGGAGGATTTATTTGAGGGTATTAATTCTGATATAAAAGAAAATGTTAAACTTAATTCAAAAAAAGAATTATTAATATATTCCTACAGGGTGGCTGGAACAGTTGGGTTGATGATGGCTAAAATATTGAATGTTCAGAAACAACAATCTTTAAAATCAGCTATTGATCTTGGAATTGCTATGCAATTAACAAATATTTCTAGAGATGTTATAGAAGATAAAAAAAATAATAGATTTTATATCAATGAGAATTTTGAGGAAATAATGAATACAATTAAGCTTTCAGAAAAATTTTATGAAAACTCATTTTACTCAATAAAAGAAATACCATTAAGTTTCAGATTTTCTATTTTGGTTGCAAGAAGGGTTTATAGAAAAATAGGATATAAAATTCTAAATAAAAAGAACATAGAAAATTATAAAAAGTCTGGAAAAATTTATGTTTCAAATATCGAAAAAATTATTGAAACTTTTTTATCTATTTTTGACTTAATAAAGTTATCACTTATAAATAAAAACGATGATAATATTAATCATGATCATGATTTAATTAATGAAGAAATAAATTTAAATGAAAGAATTTGATTACATAATTATAGGCGGAGGTTGTGCGGGTCTTTCATTGGCATATGAGCTAGAAATTCATGATAAATTAAAAATTAAAAATTTAGCAATCATTGAGCCAAGAGAAGATTATAAGAGAGATAAAACTTGGTCATTTTGGAAGGTTTTTTCACATAACTTCGATGACTGTATCAAAAAAAGTTGGAATAATTTTACAATTAATACACCGAATAATACAAAATATGTAGATTGCCAATCTACCCCGTATCAGACAATAGATAGTGGTAAGTTTTATGAAAAAATACTTTCTAAACTTAAATTAAACAAAAATATTCAGTTTTTTAAAAGCATTGATGAAATAGATAAATCAAATTCAATTGTTTTTAATAGTGTACCTAATTTTGAAAACAAGCAGAGTGAGTTGTGGCAACATTTTTGTGGTGTTGAAGTAGAGACTGATAAAGATTTTTTTGATGACGAAATATTCAATTTAATGGACTTTGCCTGTGATCAAAGAAACAAAGTTCATTTTTTTTATACACTACCCTTTACAAAAAGAAATGCATTAGTTGAAACGACTTGGATATCTGAACTAAATAATGAAAAACTGAAAGACTATGATGAACAAATTGATAATTATTTAAGTAAACACCTAAATATTAGAAACTGTAAAATTAATTTCAAAGAAACTGGTGCAATACCACTTTTTAGACAAAAAAATATTGATAAATTAAATGAAATTTACATAGGCTCAGCAGGAGGCATGACTAGATTAAGCACGGGTTATACTTTCCTAAATATT
>CACJRK010000013.1 GCA_902595795.1 uncultured Pelagibacteraceae bacterium | reverse complement strand
TCTAATGCCATCTGGGCCATGGTAGATAGCATATGCTGCTGACACAATTGCTAACAAAGCTTGGGCAGTACAAATATTACTTGTAGCTTTATCTCTTCTTATATGTTGCTCCCTAGTTTGTAATGATAATCTGTATGCTTTGTTTCCATGTCTATCAACAGAGACCCCGACGATTCTTCCCGGCATAGATCTTTTGTATTCGTCTTTAGTTGCAAAGAAGGCCGCATGAGGTCCACCATAACCCATTGGAATTCCAAATCTTTGAGAACTTCCTACAGCAATATCTGCTCCTAGTTCTCTTGGTGTTTTTAACTTAGCAAGTGCTAATAAATCACAAGCTAAAATTGCTTTACCATTTTTTTTATGAATTTTACTAATTGCTTCACTTGGATCTTTTATATCTCCTAACGTTCCCGGATATTGTAATATACCACAAACTAAATCTTCTTTTAATTGATCTAATACTTTATCTTCATCACCAACAAGTACTTTTAATCCCATTGGTTCTGCTCGTGTTTGAATTACATCAATTGTTTGTGGGTGACAATTTTCTGAGACAAAAATTAAATTACTATCTGTTTTATTTAATCTGTGACTCAATCCCATCGCTTCTGCAGCTGCTGTTCCTTCATCTAATAAAGATGCATTTGCGATATCCATTCCTGTGAAATCCACTATCATTTGTTGAAAATTAAGCAGCATTTCTAATCTTCCTTGAGCTACCTCGGGTTGATAAGGTGTATATGAAGTGTACCAACCTGGATTTTCTAAAATATTTCTTAGAATTACGTATGGCGTGTAAGTGCCATAATAACCCATTCCTATAAAGTTAGAGTAAATTTGATTCTTTTTTGAAATTGCTTTTAATTTTCTTAATGCTTCATATTCTGAATTTGACTCACCAATATTTAATTCATCTTTCAATTGGATTTTTTCTGGAACTGTACTTTTGATTAAATCATCAAGTGATTTGTAATTAAGTTCCTTAAGCATTTTATTTTGATCTTCATCTGAAGGTCCAATGTGTCTTTTTAAAAAATCTTTTTGTGAATTGTGTAACATTAACTAGCACTCTCCTTTGCAAATTTATCGTATTCTTCTTTGTTCATAAGACTTTCCATTTCAGACTGATCCTTCATTTTAAGTTTAAAAAACCATGCTGAACCCTCTGGATCCTCATTAATTTTAGATGGATCATCAACTATTGCTTGATTAGTATCTACTACTTCTCCACTAACTGGGGTGTAAACATCACTTGCAGCTTTTGTAGATTCTACCACTCCTGCAGTACCATCTTTTTCAACATTAGATCCTTTTTCTGGAAGTTCTGCAAAAACTATATCACCAAGCATTTCTGTTGCATGCTTTGTAATTCCTATTGTGGCTACATCTCCCTCTAAAGTAATCCACTCATGTTCTTTCGAAAATTTTACCTCGCTCATTAATTTACTCCTTTCACATAATTTTTTTTATAAAATGGTAATGCACAAATGTTTGCTGGATGTTTTTTTCCTCTTACCTCAAGCAAAATTTTAGTATCAACTTTTGAAAACTCTTTATCAACATAACCCATCGCAATAGGACCATTTACACTTGGTCCAAACGTTCCACTTGTTATCTCACCAATTTGAGTGTTTTTATCATCAAATATTTTTGTTTTTTCTCTAGCAATCAATCTACCCTCAGGTTTAATCCCTACTCTTATTTGGCTTGCTCCATCTTGCATTTGGTTCTTAATTTTTTTCGATCCAATAAAACCTCCATTTGATAATCTAGATTTTGAGATTGCCCATCTAAGATTTGCCTCAACTGGTGTTTTATTAATATCTAATTCATGACCATATAAACATAATCCAGCTTCTAATCTCAAGGTATCTCTTGCCCCAAGTCCTATAAGTTGTGCTCCTTTTTCTATTAAATTTTGTGCAAATTTTTCAGCCTTATCGTTAGAAATTGAGATTTCAAATCCATCTTCGCCTGTGTAACCAGATCTTGTGACAAACAATTTTTGATTATCAGAATCAAACCAATTTCCAGTCATAAAATGTAATTTATCGACCCCGTTTATAATTGAGTTTAAAATTTCAACAGATTTAGGTCCTTGAATTGCTATCAAAGATCTATTGTTGTCTAAATACATTTTATACTTTTTGCCAAGTAGATTTGATAAAACTTCAAAATCTTTATCTTTGCATGCAGCATTTAGTATAATTAAATACCCCTCCTCAATTTTGGTAATAATTAAATCATCATAAATTCCAGCATCCTCATTCATTAAAAAACTATACTTAGAGCAGTTTAGTTTAAGATTTTTTAAATCTAATGGAAAAATTTTTTCTAATTCTACTGTTAAGTTTTCATCACCATATATAAATAACTGGCCCATGTGAGATACATCAAATATTCCAGAATGCGACCTTGTGAATTTATGTTCTTCAATAATACCCTTGCTATACTGTATAGGCATTTCATAACCTGCAAATTCAACAAACTTAGCGTTATTACCTTGGTGAAGTTTATTTAGCGATGTTTTTTTTATTTCCATATTAACTCTTCTGTGCCCCCTCTGTCTTGGTGCCTGAGAGATTTGCTCCTTCGGCGAGAATAATTCTCTTTCCAGAGTTAATATGTACGGTCCTTTTGCCTGAGAGTTTCCGGGGTGGTTGCTCCTTCGGCGCTACAAAAGTAGTCTCTCCCGTAAGAGAATTTATAGCATATTTAAAATTTAAATGTGGAATTTATTTAGCTACCTTTTTAACAATTAATGGAGATAAAGACTGTATAACTACAGCAGTTATAACTACTGCGCCCCCAAATAATACTGAAAGTGGCGGATTCTCATTTGCAAACATCCACGCCCAGAAAGGTCCTAAAACTGCTTCAGTTAACATAATTATTCCAACAATTGCTGAGGGAGTTGATCTTGCACCAATTGTTATGAGTATAAATCCAAGTCCAACTTGGAAAAATCCCGCAACAAAACCTAAAAAAATATCATTCGAAGAAACAATAATACTTGGTGACATGAACAAGCCTATTAATGTTGCAAAAATCCCAGCAACTAGTTGTAAAGGTATCATATCGACTTTAGGATATTTTCTAACAATTAAAATTAAGATTGCAAAAGAGATTGGCATAATAAATGCTACTATATTTCCAGTCATTTGACCTGGTGTTAGTGAACTTCCTAACATTAAAATTATACCAACCACTGCTGTAATAATACAAGTTAACGTAAGCTTAGAAATTTTTTCTTTTAAAAATACATAACCAAAAATTGCTAAAAACAAAGCTTGCGTTTGTATTATAAAGTTTGCATTTGCTACTGTTGTTTCGTACATAGCAAATACATAACTAGCAAATCCAATAGATAAAATTATTCCCCCTATAAATCCTGGGATCCCAGATTTATAAAGAGCGCTGAAAATTTTTCCTTTGTAAGTGAATATTAAAAAAATAGTAATTACTCCAACAAAGAAAAGTGATCTCCAAAATAATATTTGCCATAGTGTTGATCCATCAAAAGACTTAACGATTAAGCCCCCAAAACTTAGTGCACATGCTCCCAAAAAAACTAAAAAAGGTCCAGGTAATTTTGATAAAAAATTCATTGAATTTGTGATAGTAAATTTTGAGTTTCCATTTCATATAACTTAAAAAGTGTTTCTGCATCAGATAAATTAATCTCTTTAAATTTTATTTTTGACCCAGGAGACATTTGAACTAATCGGTCATAATCAACACTAGCCACAACTCCAATTTTTGGATAGCCACCGATAGTACCATGATCTGAAAGCATTATGATTGGATTTCCATCTGCAGGTACCTGAATTACACCTTTGATCAATCCCTCTGATTTTATGTTGGTATTCACAATATTTTCTATTTTAGTTCCCTCTAATCTCATACCCATTCTGTCTGAAAGTTTTGACACAGTGAATTCCTTTTCATAAAAAATTTTTTTTCCGTCTTCAGAAAAGTAATCAAAATTAGTACCTTTGATTACTCTTATATTTTCTATTTTAGTATTAATGTAATTAATTTTTTTAACATCTCTATTTGAATTTATTTTTTTTAAATTAATTCTTTGCCCAGTATCTAATTTTTTTCCATTATTAGCTCCGATATTAGCTTTCGTATTTATAGAGCAACTATTCCATTGAAATTTTAGATCGAGTTCACCACCTAATGCTAAATATCCATAAACTGATTTATTTGTTGAAATAATATTTATTTCATCTCCATTTTCAATTTGATAGCTCTCATAACAATTACCTTCAATTTCAGTATGTTCTTTTTTTATTTTAAAAATTACATCTCCTGTAATTGCAAAATTAATTTTTGCTCCCGAATACTTTAGGTGAGGACCTTGATAAGCAAACTCTATCACCGCTGAATCTAATTTATTACCAACAAGTTTGTTAGCCATAAGATAATTTCTATTATCCATTGCACCACTAAATGGAATACCAATATGATAAAGACACTCTCTACCTTTATCTTGGAAAGTACTGTTAATCCCAGGTCTAATAATATCAAAATAGTTATTGCTCATTAAAATTCTTATATTGATCTAAAGTTATTTCTTTAAAAATTACGGTATCTCCAGGATTAATTAGATTTGGTTCATCTTCTTTTGAACTATCAAATACATCAATTGGAGTATTTCCTATTACATTCCATCCTCCTGGACTTTCAAAAGTATAAATATTTGCAAATTGCTCAGTTATCGCTACAGAACCCTTGGGAACTTTTACTCTAGGAGTTTCTAAACGCTGTACTCTCATATTTTTATCCAGATCTCCTAAAAATGGCATTCCTGCAATGAAGCCTGTCATATAGCAAAAATATTCTTTATTTAAAAAGTTATCTAAAATTTTTTCTCTACTTAAATTTAATTTTTCTTCTACTCGTTTAATATCCATTGAAAACATTTCATGGCAACACACGGGTATTTCTATTTTTTTAGATACAAAAGTTATCGAGTCTGTAACATTAATACTTTCAACATAACTTTTAACTTCATTAAAATTTGTTAACTTTAAATCATATGAGATTATTAATTTATTATACGAAGGTGTTAAATTAATAATTCCTTTAAATTTTTTTTCTTTAATTGAATTAAAGTATTTTATTACATTTGAATTAATTGATTTATTTACCTCAATACCAAAATCGCAGTATACTGCGGCGTCACCAAGATTTGATATATTTTTTATCATGCCATGTTATACTCAACATTAATGACTATGGAAATTAATATAAATTGTGATTTAGGGGAAAAATCAAAACATCATTCAAATAAGCATGATCCAGATTTACTGAAAATAGTTAATTCAGCAAATGTTGCTTGTGGATATCATGCTGGGGATGTTGCAACCATGCATGATGTGGTTCAAATTTCAAAAAAAAATGGTGTAAGTATAGGTGCCCATCCTTCATTTAATGATCCTGAAAATTTTGGAAGAGAAAGAATGAATCTATCAAACTCAGAAATTAAAAAATTAATTTATGATCAATATAATATATTGCAAAATATTTCTATTCAGCATGGAGAAAACGTAACACATATTAAGCCTCATGGAGCTCTAAATAACATGGCATGTGAGGATATTGAATTAGCTACAACACTAGCTATTGCAATAAATGATATCAGTAAAGATTTGATATATTTAGTTCCTACTGGATCAAAAATGGAAAAAGCAGCAAAAAAACTCAACATGCGTATAGCTTGTGAAATTTTTGCTGATAGAAATTATGAGGATGATGGCAATTTAGTTTCTAGAAAAAAACCTCACGCCCTTATTACTAATCCAGAAGAAGCCAAAAAACATGTGTTAAGTATGGTTAAAAATCAGTCTCTTAATTGTCACAGTGGAAAGCAGATACCTTGCGAAATAGACTCTGTATGTATACATGGGGATAATGAAAGTTCGTTATCTACAGCAAAATCAATAAAAGAAAACTTAATAGAAAATGGACTTCAATTAAAACAACTTAACCAAATGAAGAAATTTTTATGATGATTAAAAAAACTTTTTATACGTTTTTGTTTTTAATTTTATTATCAACAAATTCTTACTCTGCAGGATCAGATAGTACCAGTAAAGTAAAATCTAATTATGATAAAGCTGTATCAGCTATTAAGTCTGCTAAAAAATATGAAAAAAAAGGTAAACTTGAAAAAGCAAAAAAAAGATATGCTAAAGCACAAAAACTACTTCTAAAGTCAAACTCGGAAAAACCTAACAAAGCTGATACTTTAAATTACTTAGGTTTTACTACTAGAAAACTTGGAGATTATGAAAATGGTGAGAAATATTATCTAAAAGGTCTAGCGATTGAACCAAACCATATAGGTATAAATGAATATTTGGGTGAATTATATGTTGCAACAAACAGATTGGCTTTAGCTAAAGAAAGATTAAAAATCTTAGAAAACTGTAATTGTGAAGAATATAATGAATTAAAACAAATCATTGATGGAACAAAACAATCAAAATACTAATTAATGTTTTGAACCATTTGTTGTGGCATCCATAAAGCTATCTCTGGGAAAATAACAACAAGAATTACTGCAAGGATCATTAACAAAAACAATGGAAATGCACTCCTTGCAATAAATCCCATATCTTTATTTGCCATCCCTTGTAAAACAAATAAATTAAATCCTACCGGAGGTGTAATTTGTGCCATTTCGACTACGATAACTAAAAATATTCCAAACCAAACCATATCAAAACCAGCTTGTCTAATCATTGGTTCAATAATTGCCATTGTAAGTACTACTGCTGAGATTCCATCAAGAAACATTCCAAGAATAATATAAAAAATCATTAATACAAAAATTAATACATAAGGTGATAGCTCCATATTTTGTATCCAAATGGCAAGATTTCGTGGAAGACCAGTAAATCCCATAGCTAATGATAGAAATGTTGAACCAGCTAAAATAAAAGCAATCATGCATGACGTTTTGGTTGCTCCTAATAAAGATTGTTTAAATGTTTCAATACTTAAGCTTTTTTGAAAGTAAGATAAAATTAAAGCTCCTACTACACCTAAAGAAGCAGCCTCAGTTGCTGTTGCAACTCCAGTGTATATTGATCCTATCACACCTGAAATTAAAATAATTACAGGCAATAATTGTTTGGATTTTTTTATTTTTTCGAAAAAAGAAAAATTTTCTACATACGTTGGCATACTCTTTTTATTTATCAAAGACCAGATGATCACATAGGACATAAATATAAGTGCAATCATTATTCCTGGGATAATTCCTGCAATAAATAATTTTGCTATAGATTCTTGTACGGTTACTCCATATATAATCAATATTATTGAAGGTGGTATTAGAAGTCCTAAGGTTCCAGAGCCTGCCAAACTTCCTAATAAAATCTTTTCAGGGTATTTTCTTTTTCTTAGTTCTGGAATAGACATTTTTCCAACTGTTGCTACAGTTGCTGCAGAAGACCCTGAAATTGCTGCAAAAAGTGCACATCCAACAACATTTACATGAATTAACCCACCAGGTAATTTTTGCATCCATGGTGATAAACCACTAAATAAATTTTCAGATAACTTGGTCCTAAATAATATTTCACCCATCCAAACAAATAAGGGTAAAGCTGTAAGTGTCCAAGAGGAAGAAGTTCCCCATATTGTTGTTGCCATGGCATCGCCCACTGGTCGTGAAGTAAACAACATCATCCCAATTGTTGAAACACCTACCATGCTTAGTGCTACCCATACTCCAGAACCAAGAAAAAATAAAAGTACAGTTATAAAAAATATTGTTAGAAAAATTTCAATCATTTTTATTTAAAATAGTTAGAATTAGCTGATGAAAAACAGCTATAAAAAATATTAAAGATCCAACAGCTACGCTAGTTTGAGGAATCCAAATTAAAATCTCGTCTGCTCCTTCACTTCTCTCTTGAAAATCATAAGAAATAAATAACATTTTCCATAAATAAAAAGATAAATAACATGAAAAGATAGAGGCTATTATTAAACACCAAATTTCTAAAAACCTTTTATAAACTGAGGAAGCTTTTTCAAAAAATAGTGTAATTCTAATATGTCCACCCTCAACAAAAGTAAATGCTAGCGCATAAAAAGAAGCTGCAGCCATACAATATCCCGAATACTCAGCTAAACCTCTAATATAAAAACCAAAAATTCTTGATGAAATTCCGATTAGAATAAAGACAGCTACTAAAATTAAAAAAAAAGCAGCAATATAACCTGAGATTTTATAAAGCTTATTTAAATTTTTATTTATTGATTGAAACATTGAGTAAAAAGGCCAACTTACTATAAGTTGGCCTTTATTTTAAGATAAATTATTTATAAGCAGATAAAACTGCAGCACCTCTGTCTCCAGCTTTTGCTTTCCATTCTTCAGACATTGTTGATCCAACTTTTTCAAAATGTTTTTTTAAAGCTGAATTAACCTTGCCTACTTCCATTCCAGCATCTGCTAAAGCCTTCTTGTCTCCAGTATTACCTTGTTTAGATAATTCCCAACCTTTTTCTTCAGCAATTGCTGCTTGGTTCATGACTAGATCTTGAGTTGCTTTATCAAGTTTATTCCAAGCGGCTTTATTAGCGATGATCATATTTTTTGGAAACCATGCTGCTATATCATAAAAATATTTAACACCATTTTCCCAAATCTTGCTATTTTTACCAGTTGTAGGTGAAGTAATCATACTTTCCACTGCACCTGTAGAAAATGCTTGGCTAATTTCAGCTGCCTCAATTTTAGTTGGTGCCATTCCTGTTAACTCCGCAATTCTAATTGTTGCAGAGTTGTATGCTCTAAATTTTAATCCATTTAGATCACCAACTTTTTTGATTTGCTTCTTGCTGTAGAGTCCTTGAGCGGGCCATGGTACTGCATAAAGAAATACCAAACCTTTTTCGTCAAGACTTTTAACAATATATGGCTTTGAAGCTTCATATAATTTCATAGCATCATCGTAAGTAGTCGCTAGGAAAGGTAATGAGTCGATTTCATATAAAGGGTCTTCTTTTCCAAGAGCTGACATAAATCTTTCGCCAATAGGAGCTTGACCTGTTCTTACTGCTCTAAAAATTTCACCACCTTTAAATAATGATCCACCTGGGTGAGTAACAATTGTAAGTTTTCCACCACTTTTTTCAGTTACATTCTTTGCAAATTCTGTTGCATTAGCTGAATGAAAATTTCCTGCACCATAAGCTAGTGCCATATCCCATTTTTCTGCCAAAGAAACATTAGCAAACAATAAAACTGAAGTAATTATAGAAATAAATAATTTAATTAATTTCATCTATCCTCCTTTTTAAAATTGATATTAAAATATCTCTCTATGCCTAAATCAATAAAAATATCGCATTGGCTTCATTGAAAATTTGATAGATTGTACTATTATAAAGGTATCTTGATTGAAGAACTCATAATTTTAACCAATATAATTTTTATCACGATTATATTAACCGCAGATAATGCAGTGATCGTTGGATCTATTGCTTCAAATTTTGTTCCAAAAAATAGAAAACAAATAATTCTTTGGGGCGTAATCGGAGCTTTTGTTTTTAAAATCTTTTTTGCAATTTTCGCAACTTTTTTATTTGAATTTTATTTTATAAAGATTTTAGGTGGCTTATTGTTGATTTGGATAGTAAATGATTTAAGAAAAGATTTATTAGACATTAAAAAAGTAAAATCCACCTCAAAAAAGGGGAAAGAACCATCTTACATAAGCAGCATTGGAAAAGTTTTATTTGCAGATATCATGATTAGTTTTGATAATGTCATTGGTGTAGTTGCTGCAGCAAAAGGATATTTTGGATTCATGATATTTGGACTTATGTTATCAGTTGTTCTAACTGGTGCTTTAGCTTCATATATGGCTAACTATATTCAAAAGCATATATGGATAGCGTATGTTGGATTAGTATTTATTTTAATTGTTGGGCTTCAGTTAGTAATTGGTGGATTAGTTGATCTTGAAATATTAAAAATTAACGAGGAATTTAAAAAATACTTTTAATCAATAAGTGTTTTTGCTATTTGGAAATTTAATTTTTCTAACTTCTTTTGAATAATTTGAGACAGCTTTAGAAATTTCATTTCTTATATTGGCATATTTTTTAACAAATTTGTATTTAATCGGATTTAGACCTATTAAATCATCAAAAACTAGTATTTGACCATCGCAATATTTTGAAGCTCCAATTCCAATTGTTGGTACTTTAATTTTCTTAGTTACAAGCTTTGCTAAAGAAGTTTCAACACATTCTAAAACAATAGAAAACACTCCAGCTTTTTCTAATAATAATGCATCTTTTAAAATTCTATCTCTCTCAAATTTTTTTTTTCCTTTAAATTTAAATGTTTTATCTGACTGGGGAAGTAAACCTAGGTGTCCCATAACAGGAATTTTATTATTAATTAAAGTTTTTATTATTTTATAAATTTTTTCTCCACCCTCTAATTTCACAGCATCACATCTACTTTTTAACATTATTTTTTTTGCATTTTTTAACGCTTCTTTTGAATTTTTATAAGTATTGTGAGGCATATCAACAACCATTAAAGCTTTTTTAATTCCCATTCTTACACTTTTTGAATGTTCAATCATTGTATCTAAAGATACTTCTCTAGTAGATTTATAATTGTACAAAACTGATCCTAAAGAATCTCCTACCAGAATTATATCGCAATAACTGTCTAGGATTGATGCAATATTTTTAGAATATGCAGTTAAGCTAACTATTTTAGTTTTATTTTTTTTGGAAATTATTTTTTTAAATTTACTCATTTACATTGGTAGAAATTACCAAATGCCAGTATTTTCCATCGTAGACCAAGGTTCTTGTGGATCTAGATATCCATCCTGAAGTAATTCTATTGAAATTTTATCTGGCGACCTAACAAAAGCCATATGACCGTCTCTTGGAGGTCGATTAATTGTATAGCCCATGTCCATAAGTTTTTGGCATGTATCATAAATATTGTCTACTCTATAAGCTAGATGACCAAAATTTCTTGATCCCTCCCCTAAATCATCACCATCCCAGTTATATGTTAGTTCAATCTCTGTATTTTTGTCGTTTGGTGGAGCAAGAAAGATTAGCGTATATCTTCCTTTTTCACTATCTTTTCGTCTTGTTTCTTTAAGTCCAAGACCTTCACAAAAAAATTTTAGGGATGCATCTACATCACTAATTCTAATCATTGTATGCAAGTATCTCATGATAATAGTTATAGTTAAAAATTATTCTAATTCAATAGTGCTTGGTGGCTTTGATGTAACATCATAAACAACTCTGTTAATGCCTCTTATGCTGTTAACTATTTTATTTGATATAGATTGCATAAATGACTTTTTAAATTCGTAGTAATCTGCTGTCATTCCATCCTCGGAGGTAATTGCTCTTAATAAGCAAAGATATTCATAGGTACGATTATCGCCCATTACTCCTACAGTTTTTACTGGTAGCAAGGCTGCGTATGCTTGCCATATCTCATGATAAAGACCATGATTCTTTAAAGCTTGAATAAAAAAATAATCAGCCTCTTTTAAAATGTTTAATTTTTCGTTTGTAATTATACCTGGCATTCGAATAGCTAACCCTGGTCCAGGAAATGGATGTCTTGAAATAATTTCTTTACTTAAATTTAGCTCTAATCCTAATTTTCTAACCTCATCTTTAAATAAGAATTTTAGTGGTTCTATCAATTTTAAATTCATTTTTTTTGGTAGACCGCCTACATTATGGTGTGATTTTATTTTAGAGGTTTGACTTCCAGTAACTGATTTACTTTCTATTAAGTCAGGATAGAGAGTACCTTGGGCCAAGAATTTTACATTTTTGATTTTCTTAGCATATCGCTCGAATATTTTAATAAATAAATTACCAATAATTTTTCTTTTTTTTTCTGGATCTGAAATATATTTTAATTTTTTTAAAAATTCTTTTTTAGCATTTACATAAATTAAATTCATTTTTAAACGCTTCTTAAATGTCTGAACTACTTGAGCTTCCTCATTTTTTCTTAAAAGACCAGTGTTTACAAAAATACAATAAAGTTTTTTACCAATAGCTTTATTTAATAATTGGGCTACTACACTACTGTCTACACCGCCTGATAAAGCACAAATAACTTTTTTTGTTCCAACTTGTTTTCTAATATCTGTAATTAGTTTATTTTTTTGATCCTTGGATGACCAATTTCTTTTAATTTTACAAATTAAAAAAACAAAATTACTTATTAATTTTTTTCCATTCTCTGTATGAGTTACTTCAGGATGAAATTGTACTCCATAATATTTTTTTATTTTATTTTCAACAATTGCAAATTTTGAATTAGTGCTAGAAGCAACAACTTTAAAATTTTTTGGAAGTTTTGAAACTTGATCTGCATGACTCATCCAAACTTGTTTAGATTTTTTATTTCTAAAAAAATTAGATGTTAATAGACTGTTATTTTTTTTATAAACGTTAGCCAAACCAAATTCTCGATGTTTTGACTGTTTTACTCTTCCGCCATTCAGTTTTGATAAGATTTGGTGTCCAAAACATATTCCAAGAACTGGTATATCTAGTCGTAAAATTTTTTTATCAAAAGAATACTTATTATTTTGGTAAACATTTAATGGACCACCAGATAATACTATTCCTTTAACACTATTATTTATATTTTTTAGTTTAATTTTTTTATGACTAACTATTTCTGAAAAAACACCCAGTTCTCTTACTCTTCTTGCAATTAATTGAGTAAATTGAGAACCAAAATCTATTATTATGATTTTATTCAAATTTTGATCAAGACTCATTATTTTTTGGTTCTATATTTTTTAATGACTCTTGAATATCTTCGTTTTCATCACATAAATTTTTACAAACTTTCACAAACTTATCTAAAAGATCTTTAACTTTGTCATAATTTGATTTTTCTAAAGCAATTTTCATCGACATTAATAAAGCTTCCTCGTTATCAGGCTCAATCAAAAGTGTAGTTTCTAAATTGTATTCTTCTTTCCTTTGATTTTCTTCTTGGTTATAAATTTTAGCTAAATATAAGTATGAATTTGCGTCTTTTGGATTAAAAACTATATTTCTCTCAAATAAAAAACGTGCATCGTCATACTTTTCTTTTTTAAACAATTTTAAAGCTTCATTAAAAAAATTTTCTTTACTAAAAGAGGTGCTGTTAAAAGAAGCTGTTAAAAGTATTAGTCCAATTAATTTTAAAAATTTAATCATTAATATTTGCTATCTTTTTTTACCACATCTACATTATGAACCATACTTTCATAAAATCCAGCTTTTGTAATTTTCACAAATTGTGGTTTATTTCTTAATTTTATAATTTTTTTTGATCCAAGATAACCCATAGAAGATTTCAATCCACCAATTAATTTATAAATAATGCGTCCTACTTCTCCTTTATATTTTACAAAACCTTCTACACCTTCTGGTACGTATTTTGATGAGTCTTTTTGTTTTTTTTGAAAATATCTATCAGCTGATCCCTTGTTCATTGCCCCAACTGAACCCATTCCTCTGAAACTTTTAAACAGTTGCCCTTTTTTTTTAATTAATTTTCCTGGAGTTTCATTTGTTCCTGCAAATAACGAACCTATCATTACAGCATCAGCTCCTGCAGCAAAAGCTTTTGCCAAATCGCCTGAATATTTTATTCCTCCATCAGAAATTATTTTCACCTTTTTATTCTTCAATCCATTTCTGACAGCTAAAATTGCACTTAATTGAGGAACACCTATTCCAGCCACTAATCTTGTTGTGCAAATAGATCCTGGTCCTATACCAATTTTTATTATGTCTACACCTAAATTGATTAGAAATTTTGCAGCTTCTGGTGTTGCAATATTTCCCGCACAGAGTGCAGTTTTATTAGTTTTAATTGTTTTTATATATTTTATTATTTCAGCAACTTTCTTGGTATGACCATGAGCTGTATCTACTACAATTAAGTCAACACCTTCTTTGATTATTTCTTTAGCTCTAACAAACTCATTGGGTGCTGCGCCTACAGCTGCTCCAATTATTAATTTTTTTTTTTTAACCTTTATTATCTCTGATAATTGATTTTTAATATTAAGGTTTCTATGGATTACTCCTATGCCACCAGCTTTAGCTATAGCTATTGCCATTCTGCTTTCTGTAACAGTATCCATTGCAGATGATAAGAGTGGAATTTTAAGTTTCAAATGCTTTGTCAAAGATACACTGGTATCTGCATCAGAGGGTAATATTTCTGAGTACTTCGGAGCTAGTGTAACATCATCAAAGGTAAGTGCTTCTTTAATAGAAACCATAATCTTTTATATATGATTCCTTTTATATTTAAAGTCTCTATCTAAGTTTTTGACAAATTATAAAACTTTCTTTGGAGTCTTTCCTGCTAGATTTTGGTTTAAAAACCTTTACTTCTTTAAAATATTTTTTTCCATCTGCGACAATTTCATTAAATGTACTTCCCATAAATATCTTAGAAATAAAAAAACCATTTGTTTCTAATATATCTTTTGCAAAAAACATTGCCTCTTTGCACAATTCACCAGTTTGAATTGAATCTATGTTCTTTATTCCGGTCGTATTTACCGCCATATCTGACATCACAACGTCTATTTTTTTGTTATTGATATTTTTTTTTATTTCATGTTGAATTTCTTGTTCAGTAAAATCACCCTGAATTTGTGTTGTATTTTCTATTGATTCCATTTTTTTTAAATCAATTGATATTAATATTCCATTTTTGACATTTTTAGCTACATATTGAGACCAGCTACCTGGTGCGGCTCCAATATCAATAACATTAATTCCACCTTTAAAAATCTTAAATTTTTCATCTATTTCAATCAACTTATAGGCTGACCTTGCTCTATATCCGTCAACTTTAGATCGCCTTACATATGTATCTCTCCTCTGCTTATTAACCCAGTTTTTTGAAATTTTATTTTTTTTCAATTAATTATTATTTTTTTGAGTATTTTTATTACAAGATATCTTCAAGATCGTCGTCCTCAATGTGACTTTTATCTTCATTATATTTTTTTAATTTTTGATAATGAAAAAAACTTATTGGGAATAAAAAAAGATATACCATTGCACTTATAGATATAACTACAAAAGGATAAATCAAAAGAAGACCAAAAAATAAAATTATACCAAATAATAAAAAAATTGTTGCTTTTCTTTGAATAACAATTTTTTTAAATGAATAAGTAGGGAATTTGCTTATTAACAGTAGAGAAGTAGCAATAAAAAATATTGATACAATGATGCTGTAATCAAATTTTATATAATTAAAATTTGTCATACTAATAATAAGAGGGGTTAAAACAAGAATTCCTCCAGCTGGAGAGGGAACACCCTCAAAAAAATTATCTTTCCATGAGGGTTCTTGATTTGAATTGACATTGAATCTAGCTAATCTTAATGCAACACAACTTACATAAATTAAACATAATAACCAACCAAATCTTCCTAATTCATTTAATTGCCAAAAATACATAATAAATGCGGGTGCAACCCCAAAGCTTATCACGTCAGCTAAAGAGTCTAATTCTTTTCCCACTTCTGAAGTCCCTTTAATTAATCTAGCAATTCTTCCATCCAACCAATCAAATACAGCTGCAAAAATTATTGCAATAATTGCAAATTCAAACTTTCCATCTAGGGCAAATCTAATTGAAGTTAATCCAATACAAACACCTATTAAAGTAAGTATATTGGGTAAAATTACTCTAGAATTTTTTTTATTTGCTATAATTTTTAAATTATTTTTTGGTTTTTCCATTTTTATTTTTTAGCCAATAAAGTTTCACCAGAAATTGCTTTTTGACCAATCTTTACTAATGGTTCATAGTTTTCATAATAAACATCTGCTCGGCTGCCAAATCTGATCATTCCAATCCGATCTCCTTGATTTAAATCTTGACCATTATCTGTTTCACAAACAATTCTTCTTGCAACTAGTCCTGCTATTTGAACTATAACTACATCATTTCCACTTTTGTCTTTTAATTTATAATAATTTCTCTCATTATCTTCACTTGCTTTATCTAATGATGCATTAAAAAACTTACCTGGTTTATATAAAATTTCTTCAACTTTCCCTGCACATGGAGATCTATTTACATGGCAATCGAAGACATTCATAAATATACTAATTTTTTTTAATTTTTTATTTTCTAGACCAACTTCTTTTGGTCCATCAACTTCTTCAACTTTAATTACTTCTCCATCTGCTGGACTTACTAAATAATTATCATCTCCAATTATAATTCTCTCTGGATCTCTAAAGAAATAATAAACCCAAACTGTTAACAATAAACCAATAGCGCCTAAAAAATTATTAAGGAATAATAGAATAATTGTTACAAAAACTGCTATAACAATAAACTTGTAACCCTCAGTATGAATTTTTGGAAATATTTTGTTAATCATATTCTTCTATTTGCTAATTTTTCGATTAATATGTATATAAAATGATCAAATTCAATTAATAAGATAAATTTTTATTTAATGAGCAAAATCAACGTAAAAAACCCAGTTGTAGAGCTGGATGGTGATGAAATGACCCGTATTATATGGGAGTTCATTAAAAATAAACTAATACTCCCATATTTAGATCTTGGAATTAAATATTACGATTTAGGAATGAAAAGTAGGGATAATACTGATGATCAAATCACTATAGACTCTGCGAAAGCAATAAAGAAAATTGGTGTGGGTATAAAGTGTGCAACTATTACGCCTGATGAAGCAAGAGTTGAGGAATTTGATTTAAAAAAAATGTGGCGTTCTCCAAACGGAACAATAAGAAATATAATTGGAGGTACGGTATTTAGAGAGCCAATTATTTGTAAAAATATTCCAAAACTTGTGCCCTCATGGACTGACCCCGTGGTTATTGGAAGGCATGCATTTGGAGATCAATATAGAGCAACTGATTTTAAAGTTCCTGGAAAAGGAAAAATGGAGGTTAAGTGGACCTCAGAAGATGGAAAGGATCAAATTAAATATGAGGTATTTAATTTTACTGGTCCAGGTATTGCATTATCAATGTATAATTTGGACAAATCAATTCAAGATTTTGCAAGATCTTGTTTTAGTTACGGATTAATAAAAAAATGGCCAGTTTATATGTCCACAAAAAATACAATTCTTAAACAATATGATGGAAGATTTAAAGATATTTTCCAAGAAATTTTTGACAAAGAATACAAAGATGAATTTGAAAAAAATAATTTAACTTATGAACATAGATTAATCGACGATATGGTTGCTTGTGCGATGAAATGGAATGGTAAATATATTTGGGCTTGCAAAAATTATGATGGAGATGTGCAGTCAGACACTATGGCTCAAGGTTATGGATCTTTAGGATTGATGACTAGTACATTATTAACCCCAGATGGAAAAGTAATGGAAGCAGAGGCTGCGCACGGAACTGTCACTAGACATTATAGAATGCATCAGCAAGGTAAAGAAACTTCAACAAATCCTATAGCATCAATTTTTGCATGGACAAGAGGACTAGCTCACCGAGGAAAGTTAGATGGAAATATAGATTTGATTAATTTTTCGCAAACTTTAGAAAAAGTTTGTATTGAATGCGTAGAGAATGGCCTTATGACAAAAGATTTAGCAATACTTGTTGGACCTTCTAGTAAATATTTAACAACTAATCAATTTCTAGATGAAATTGATAATGCTCTTAAAAGAAAACTTAATTAGTTGAAAGATAAATTTAAATATATTTTATATATACACACAGGAGGTGGAATCGGAGACGCTCTTACATCTCTGCCTATTTTAAATTATATTAATGCAAATTTTCATCCAGAAAAAATATTTTATTACTGTACTGATCTACAACAATTTTGGTATGAGAATAAACTATCAGAATTTAAACCAAAAAATCTTATTTCTATTAAAGATTTTCCAGAACATTTTGGTTTTAGAGATAATCATAAGTTAATTTCTAAAAGTTTAATAAATAAATTTAATTTTGATTATTTTGATTTGATTATAGATAATCAAACAAGACTTAAAAACACTCTGATTTATAAAAAAATACCACATAAATACTTCATATCACCATGTGTTAATTTTTTACTTTCAAAACCTTTATTTTTTATTAAAAAAAACAAACACGTAACATTAAGAATTATTGAATACTTAAATAAAATACTTAAAGAGGATATAAAACCTAATTATAAAATAGAAGTACCAAATAACTTTAATAATTTGGCAGCTAAATTAATGCCAAAAGATAAGAAATATATTGGATTTTCTATAACCGCAGGTCATCCTACAAGAATTAAAGAAATTAATCTTAGTGAAATAATTAAATTAGCTAATCATTATTCAAGAACACATGTCCCTACTTTTTTCATTGAAAATAAATATATAAAATTAAAAGAAATATTAAGAAAAGAGATTAAAAATATTTTTTTACCAGAAGAATTTATTGAAGAGAGCTATCAAAAACCAATGATAGTTACAGCTTTAGGGTCTTTAACTGAATTTAATATTACAATTGATAATGGGATTTCACACATGTTGTCATTTTCAAATAATAAAACATATATATTTTACAACGAGTCTTCTAAAAAATTTATGCCTCATAATAAAATTTGTTCAGTTTTTGACTGTAAGTTAAATAATAAAGAAATAAATACTTTAAAATTTGAAGAAATTTTAAAATTTATTGAAAATAACTAAATTAATTCTTTTAAAACTAAAAAAGCTTTATCTATTTTTGATTTATCTTGGCCACCAGCTTGAGCAAAGTCTTTTCTTCCACCTCCACCTTGTCCTCCAATAATCTTGGAAACTACTTTAACAAACTCCACAGCATCAAACTTATTAGTTAATTTATCCGTAACACCTATTGCTAATCCAACTTTGTCATCTTTGTTAGCGAAAACAACAATAATACCTTCTTCTAAATCTTTTTTACCTTGATCTACAAGTCTCCTTAATTCTTTCGGAGGTAATCCATCAATTTTTTGAAATCTTAATTTAATTCCATTAATTTCTTCATCTTTAATAATATTTTTTGATTTATCTTTTAAAATTATATTAACTGAAATAGTCTCTAATTGTTTAATTAAATTTTTTATTAAAGTTTTTTGATCATTTTCATCTAAACTTGGTTTTCCTCCTAATTTTATAATTTGCTGACTTAATTCTTTAATTTTTTCTTCATCTTTTTCAGCAGATAGATTTGATAGTTTCTCTTCATTTTTCAAATAATCTTCTAATTGCTTGTCTCTTAAAGCTTCTATTCTTCTAACACCCGCAGCAATCGACGATTGACTAATAATTTTAAATTTTCCAATATCACCTGTATTTTTAACGTGAGTTCCGCCGCATAATTCAGTCGAGAAGTACTTACCGTTCTCGTCCCCCATAGAGAGAACCCTTACTTCGTCACCGTATTTTTCACCGAATAATGCTAAAGCACCATTTTCAACCGCTTCGTCAGGTGTCATTAATCTTGTTTTTACATCTGATTTTTTTGAAACCATTGTGTTTACAAAATCTTCAATTTTATCAATTTCTTCACTTAAGATTGGCTTCATATGACTGAAATCAAATCTTAATCTACTTGGCTCTACTAAAGATCCTTTCTGAGTTACATGATTACCGAGAACTCTTCTTAAGGATTCGTGTAATAGATGGGTTGCTGAATGATAAGCGCGTGTATTATCTCTTCTCTCAACATCAATTTTTAATTCTACATTTTCTTTTGGTTTGATTGATCCACTTTTAACTTTTCCATAATGAACAAATAAATCTCCTAGTTTTTTTTGAACGTCAGTAACTTCAAATTTAAATTCATTTGATAATATTTCACCCGTATCACCAATTTGCCCTCCGGACTCACCATAGAAAGGGGTTTGATTTACTATGATCATTCCTTCATCATTTTCTTTTAGTTGATCCACTTCTTTATTGTCTTTTAAAAGAGATAACACGACACCTTCTGCTTGATTAGTTTCGTATCCTAAAAATTCAGTTGCTTCCAACTTATCTTTAATTCCAAACCAAATATCTTCAACTGCTGCATCACCAGAACCTTTCCAATTTTTCTTAGCAAGCTCTCTACTTTCCTTCATTAAAGATTGAAACTTTTCAGTATCAATTGACATTGATTTGTTTCTTAAAATATCTTCGGTAAGATCTAGTGGGAAACCATAGGTGTCATATAATTTAAAAGCTACCTCACCTGGTAACACTTTATCTATTTTAGATATTTCATCATTTAAAATTTTTATTCCTCTGTCTAATAAAACTAAGAATTTTTCTTCTTCCATTTTTAAAGTTTCTTTAATTAAAGATTCGGCTCTAACTAATTCTGGATAGTTTCCTGACATTTCATTTTTAAGAGTGTCAAACAAATTATAAAAAACTGGTTCCTTAGATCCAAGTAAATGAGAATGTCTCATCCCTCTTCTCATAATTCTTCTAAGAACATAACCTCTTCCTTCATTAGAAGGTAAAACACCTTCAGCAATTAAAAATGAGCTAGCTCTTAAATGATCAGCGATTACTCTAAAACTAGATAGGTTAGATTTATCTGATTTAACTTTTACAATTTCAGAGGCTGAATTAATTATTTTTTTAAAATGATCCGTTTCATAATTATCATGTGTACCCTGAAGTAAAGCTGCTATTCGCTCAAGTCCCATTCCTGTATCAACAGATGGTTTTGGAAGATTAATTCTTTCATCTTTCGTAACTTGCTCAAATTGCATGAAGACTAAGTTCCAAATTTCTATAAATCTATCTCCATCTTCATCTTTAGAGCCAGGTAATCCACCTGGTAAGTGATCACCGTGGTCAAAGAATATTTCTGAGCAT
Source organism: uncultured Pelagibacteraceae bacterium (assembly GCA_902595795.1). GTDB lineage: Bacteria > Pseudomonadota > Alphaproteobacteria > Pelagibacterales > Pelagibacteraceae > Pelagibacter. The sequence goes on along the minus strand of CACJRK010000013.1, from coordinate 8,365 downwards.
GGACCACAAGGACCTGTCTCACCCATTGACCAAAAATTATCTGATGTAGCAATTCTAATTATTCTATCATCGCTAAAACCCGCTATTTTCTTCCAAAAATTAAAGGCTTCATCATCCTCGTGAAACACGGTTACATAAAGTCTGTTTTTATCTATTCCAAAATCTTTTGTAATTAAGTTCCATGCATAATGAATTGCTTGTTCTTTGAAGTAATCACCAAAAGAAAAATTTCCTAACATCTCAAAGAAAGTGTGGTGCCTTGGTGTGTAACCAACATTTTCTAAATCATTATGTTTACCACCTGCTCTTACACATTTTTGTGATGTTGTAGCTCTTACATAATCTCTTTTTTCTAACCCTGTGAAAACATTCTTAAACTGGACCATTCCAGAGTTAGCAAACATCAATGTGGGATCATTATTTGGAACTAAATTACTAGATTCCACAATCTTATGATCGTTCTTTTCAAAATACTTTAAGAAAGTATTTCTTATTTCATTGAGTGTTTTGTCTGCCATATTTTTAAAATACAGCTTTTTTATTCTATGTCTAGATATCGAAGGGAAAAAAGGCGCTTAAATTAAGCGCCTTTTATTAATAAAGATGACCTATTAATTCTTTTTAGATGGAAGAGTAGCTTCTGCTTTATCAGCTTCTTCTTTTTCAGCTACTTTCTTTTCTTTTTCCAATTTTTCAGGATCGATTGGATTTCCTTCTATTTTCTTAGAAATCACACCTGCTTTTTCTCTAATCGCCATTTCAATTTCTGCAGCAACTTTAGGATTTTGAGCTAGATAAGTCTTAGCATTCTCTCTACCTTGGCCAATCTTCTCACCTTTGTAAGCATACCATGCACCTGATTTTTCAATTATATCTGCTTTAGAGCCAAGATCGACTAATTCGCCCATCTTGCTAATTCCTCTTCCATACATCAAGTCAAACTCAACAACTTTAAATGGTGGTGCTACTTTATTCTTAACTACTTTCACTCTTGTAGAGTTACCAATAATTTCATCTTTATCTTTGATCGCACCAATTCTTCTAATATCCATTCTTACAGATGAGTAAAACTTAAGTGCATTACCGCCTGATGTTGTCTCTGGACTTCCAAACATAACCCCAATTTTCATTCTGATTTGGTTAATGAAAATCATCATCGTGTTTGTATTTGAAATTGAACCAGTTAATTTTCTTAAAGCCTGACTCATTAATCTTGATTGAAGACCAACATGATGGTCTCCCATCTCACCTTCAATCTCAGCTTTAGGAGTTAAGGCTGCAACAGAGTCGATAACGATTACTGAAATAGAGCCTGATTTTACTAGTGTATCAGCTATCTCTAAAGCTTGTTCGCCAGTATCTGGTTGTGAAATTAAAAGTTCTTCAGTGTTTACACCTAATTTTTTTGCATAAACTGGATCTAATGCATGCTCTGCATCAACGAATGCACAAATTCCACCAGTTTTTTGAGCTTCAGCAACAACTTGTAATGCTAAAGTAGTTTTTCCAGATGACTCTGGTCCATAAACTTCAATAATTCTTCCTTTTGGTAGTCCACCTATACCTAAAGCTAAATCAAGACTTAAAGAACCTGTTGAAACAGACTCAATATCCATAGCTCTTTTTTCACCAAGCTTCATTACAGAGCCTTTTCCAAAATTATCCGTAATCTGAGCTATCGCAGCGTCTAACGCTTTGTTCTTTTCTTTAACATCCATTTCTTGATCTTTGGTAGATTTAACTACTTTTAGGTTATTTTTCGTCATTTTTTGCCTCTTTTTTTAAATTTTTTAACAGTCGAATCATGAAATTAAATGTACACATTTTGTTCTCATTAGCAATATATTTATTTTTTACGCCAAAAAATCAAATATTTACTTAAGTTTTAGGTATTGGCTATTAAGCAAACCTACTGCTTTAAGTAGATTATATTGAGCCATGAGATAATTTTTCTCGGAATTTGCTAAAGAAATTTGAGCGGAAAGTAATAAAGCATTGGATTGGATAACATCTAAAGTTGTCCTCGAGCCTCTTTCATATTCTGCAGCAATTCCTTCATTAGCTATTTCAGCTGCATTTACTTGAACTCTAACTGAATTCAAAAAACTTTCTGAAGACTCTAGACTAGACCAAGCAGTTGCTACATTTGTTTCATTTGTTCTTACAACATCATCTAACAATAATCTTTTTCTAGTAGTTAAATTTGAATTTTTATTAATAGTTGATCTCTTTTTTCCACCTGAATAAAAAGGCCAACTAATTTCTGCTTTTAATATATCTTTTTCTCTCTCATCATAAGTAGAACTAAGGTCTTCTGTGTAAGATCTTTCTAAAGACAAAGAGGCAGTTGGCTTTAAATCTGACTCTGAAATTGCTAATTCTTTTTCAGCTTTTGATAAATCAAATTTTGCTATTTGAATATCAGGGTTATTTTGTTTTGAAAGATTAATTGCCTCATTTAAAGTATTTGGAATACTAACTATCGCATTTGAATTTTTTTGTAATTGATTTGGATCACTTAATTTGCCAATTATATTCTCATAATTTAATTTACTAATTAATAAGTCACTTTTTGCTTTAGCAAATTGTGCTTGAGCGCCTGCAAGTGATGACTCTGATTGCGCCAAATCAGTATTTGTAATTTGACCTCTGTCTCTTCTAATTTTATCATTTTCTACTTGTCTAATTAAAAGATTTAAATTTTTAGCGTTAATATCTAGTGTTTCTCTAACTAGAATTAAATTTGTAAATGCATCAATTGCATTATGTAAAATATCTTGTTCTTTTTTAACCAACTGTGCTTTAGCTAAATCTAAAGCAGTAATATTTTTTTCAAGTGTAAGATCTCTTCCATAATCAAACAATGTTTGTTCTAATTTAATTGAAGTTGTAAAGGGGTCTACATCGCTGACACTTGCATCGCCACCACTTTGATTGGTTAATTTGTTTGTATTCTCAAAACTTTTTGATCCTTTTACAGTTAAAGATGGTTTATAATCACTTTTGGCAATATTTACATCCTCCTCTGATGCTTTTATATTTTCTCTTTCAGCATTTAATTGAATATTATTTTGATAAGTTTGATTTAATGCGTCAAGAAGGGTAACTGCAAAAGCATTACTTAGATAAAATATTGATGTGATTGCTATGATAAATATTTTTTTCATTTCGCTTTATATACAGCAGTTTTAATTTGATGGTTACTGTTTAAATTTAAAATTATAGATGCATATTTAGGCATATTTTTGAACATATTTTGAGTAATTCTTTGGTATGTTTGCATAAAATTAATTACATCGCCTTTACTCATAATTTTATGACCACCTTTTTTCTTTGTTTTTAACCACAGTTTATTTTCCTGCTTTAATCTCCACTTTTGTAATAAACTAAAGTTTTTTGCTTTTAAGTAAATCATACAATTTAACTGAGAATATAATTTTTTATACTTAGTTTTTAGTTGTTGATTTACATATTTTCTCCAAACCAGTTTGTGGTCATTAGCTTTTTCCATAGAATTAATAGATTTTTTTAATGTCTTATTAGTTTCTGCTCTTGCTCCAACACACCATCCTTCAAAAATAATAATATCTGGTCTTTTATTGATTTTGCTCCATTTATTTTTAGGAAATCTATCATCTATAGCTTTATTGAAGTTTGGTAAATTTATTTTTTTAAATTTTTTACTTTTTGATTTTTTAAAGAAATCTAACATCATATTTATATCATGAGTTCCTGGAACACCTCTGGTAAGTAACATAGGATGTATTTTTTTTGATAAAGATATTCTTTCTTTTCTAGTTTTATAAAAATCATCTATGGAAATTTTAAATACTTTTAACTTAAAATATTTTTCTAATATTATTTTTATTATTGAGCTTGTAGTTGTTTTGCCTGTTCCTTGTCCTCCAGCTAATCCAACAAAATAAGGTCTTTTATTGTCTGCTTTTTTTGTAATCCAAAAACATATTGGAATTAAAAAGTTCTTGACCATACCTTCTTTATTACCAAACTTTTCAGTTGAAGTTTCTTGTGATTTTATAAACTTAAAACAATCTTTTTTAACTTTCTTAAAACACTCTTCAGCTAATTTCATCGAACTTTTATTTTTCTTGGTCCATTGGATGATTAAGACCATCAAAGGAAACTATTTCTTTTAAATTTTCTACTTTAACTTCATCTACACAGCCTAAATTAAATCCAGTCATTGCTGGTGCACTTCTAGGATTGTGATGTGTATAAATTCCACATTCTGTACAAAAGTAATGGTTGGCAACTTTAGTATGGTACTGATAAAGTTTTAATTTATCTGCTCCTTTAGTAACCTTAAAATCTTCATTTTTAACCATGCCCATTGTTGCATTTTTCCTTTTACAAATAGAACAATTGCATCTTACAATTTTTGCTAAATCGTTAACTGTAGCATTAATTTCTGCTTCGATAGCTCCACAATGACAATTTAATTTCATATCTCCCTCTTTTCTATTTTAAATTACTTTTGGCTGCAATCTTATTTCCATCTAAGTCACGAATATAAGCATAATAATTTCCATCACTTCTTACTCCTGGTCCTCCTTCATCAGTAGCTCCTTTTGAAATTGCAATTTCATAAAATTTTTCAACTGCTTCTTTTGAGTCTGCTAATAAAGTTATCTGTGTTCCATTACCAAAAGTTGCTGGTTCACCATTTACTGGTTTTGTTACATAGAACAGTGTCTTATCAGGATCACTTGAATGAGAGTAACCAATATATTTTTCTGTTGTGACAGTTTTTTTTAATTTTAAAGTTGCTAGAACAGCATCATAGAACTCACTAGATTTTTTATAATCATTAGAGCCAACCATTACAAAATCTAAAATACTCATAATCAAATTAAAATTTATATAATTTAATAACCAACTTAAACTACTAGTGGTTGAAGTTATCCACAAGCATACAAAATGTAGTTCGGATGTTCACGTTTTGATTCACTTTTGATTCAGTTACAGACTCAAAATACAACCTCTTGAGTGTATTGTATAAATAGTCTATAAATTAGAACAAAACAAGAACATGAAATTAACAATCCCTTATTATCTACATAAAGCAGGCGCTGGTTTTCCTTCCCCTGCTACTGATTACATTGAAGAAGATATTGATCTGAACATGCATTTAATAAGAAATGTTCCAGCAACTTTCATCATTAGAGTTCAAGGTAAATCCATGGTCGATGTTGGGATTAATGATGGTGACTTATTAGTGGTTGATAAAAGCTTAAAACCAAAAAACTTTTCAACGGTGATTGCAAATGTTCATGACGAGCTCGTAGTTAAAACTTTAGTTCAAGAACGAGATAAAAAATTTTTAACTTCTGGATCTAAAGAATTTTCTGACAGAATTTTAATTAACGAAGAACAAGATATTTTTATTTGGGGGGTTGTTACTTATGTCATCCATTCAACGTACTAAAAAAATAGCATTAATTGATTGTAATTCTTTTTATGTCTCATGTGAGCGATTATTTAATCCAAAAATAAGAAGAAAACCTGTTGTAGTTCTGTCCAATAATGATGGCTGTATCATTTCAAGATCAAACGAAGCAAAAGCTTTAGGGATTAAAATGGGTGAACCTTACTTTAAAGCAAAAGATATTATTCTTAAAAACAAAGTTGAAGTTTTCTCATCAAACTATTCTTTATATGGAGATTTATCAAGAAGAGTGATGCGAACTCTTAAAAGATTTAATTCGGAAATAGAAGTTTACTCCATTGATGAAGCATTTTTAGATTTATCAAACTTTCCTGATAATGAAGTAGAAAAAGTTGGAAAAGAAATTAGAGAAACAGTTTTACAGTGGACAGGTATTCCAACAAGTATTGGAATAGCTAATACAAAAACTTTAAGTAAAGTTGCAAATCATATTGCAAAGAAAAAACAATCTGGGGTGACAAGCTTAATTGGAATAGATAACTTAGATCCTATTTTAGAAAAAGTTGAAATTAATGATATATGGGGTGTTGGCAGACAATTAACTAAGTTTTATCAAAAGCATGGAATTTATAATGCTAAACAATTAAAGAATAAGTCTAATACCTGGATCAAAAAATCTTCAAATGTTTTAAGTTCAAGAACTGCAATGGAGCTTAGAGGAATTTCTTGTATTGGATTAGAGACTACAACTACTAAAAGAAAGAGCTGTGTAGTTTCAAGATCATTTGGAAAAAGAATTGGAACGTTCCAAGAGTTAAAAGAAGCAGTTGCAAATTATTGTTTAAATGCATCTGAAAAAATTAGATCAGAGTCTTTAGTTGCAAAAGCAATTACTGTATTTGTTAGAACTAGTCCTTTTCAAAGAAACTTTGGTTATTATTCAAATGCAAAGACTATTGATTTTCCTATCGCAACAAACAACAGTATTGAAACAGTTAAGACAGCAGTTTCAATTTTAGAAAGTATATTTAAAAATGGTTACCGTTATCAAAAAGCAGGTGTGATGCTAACAGGTTTATCTAATGCAAGTGACAAAACAAATTTATTCACTTCTGAAAAAGATGAAAAAATAAATAGCTTAATGAGATCTATTGATAATACTAATCACCGATATGGAAGATCTACTTTAAGTGTTGCAAGTGCTGGGGTTCATAAAAAGTGGAATATGAGAAGACAATACTCATCTAAAATCGATACAGCTGATTTCTATTGTCTACCAACGATTAGGGCTTGATTTACTTGCCTTTTTTTATTGGGTCGTAAACAATCTTTTTATAATTAAAATCTTCGTATAATGCGTTAGTTACTACAATTCTAGACTTTTCAAAATCAATGACAATATGTTGGCCACTTCTACCATGCATGCCCATTACAGCTCTTTTTTTGCTAATTCCTTTATAATGAGTTTGAAATTGTCCTGCATATCCACTAGCAAATCTCCACTGAACTTTTTTTCCTTCTTTTTCTCTTTTATCATTTTCTTTATCTACTCTATTTTTAAAAATTGTTTTTAAGTATTTACCAACACATGTATCTTTTTGCCAATCATCCATCATTGCCTTTGCTATTCTCAAATAGTCATATCGTGTTGCCATAAACTGATTATTAGCATCACCTCTTTGCTTAGATGAATTTCTAACTTTAAAGAAAAAGACACTATCTTCAATTTTAGCTTTTTCCTTAAATGTTTTTTCTAAAATTTTTTCAAAGTCATCACCTGTTTTAAACAAAACATAATTTAAAATTAATTCTGTAGCCATTTGACTATAATTAAATGGTGCGTTTTTTATTTTTTTAGTGCCTTTAAAAACAGACATATATTGTTCAATGTCATAGCGATGATGTACACCATCAAAACCTGGATTTTTTATACGTAAATCAGAACTTTGAACATAGCTTCGATCACCAGCTTTCATATTCAAAAGATCAATTAATTTTTGATCATAATAAAGTGTATTTTCTATTAACGGCCAATCGTTTAATTTTGAATTAATACTGTCAATATACCCTTCGCATATTGCGTGACCCGCAACATAAGATACCATTGTTTTACCAACTGACATTGATCTAAGTTTTGTTTTATTGTTTATAAATTTTCCAAATCGATCATTTGGACTAATTTTGTCAATTGTAATTTGTCCGTCCTCAAAACGCAAATAACTAATTAAACCTTTTTTATTAAGTTGCTTATCAATATATTTATCTTTTTTAAGATTTAATTTAAATTTGTACGGATTTGAAGATGGGGTTATTTCATATTTGTCAGGTGTAGTATGTTTTTTTCTAACGAAAGGAAATATATTTAATTTAAAAAATTCGTATAAAAAAGTTTCATAATTATATTTTTTTTTTTCATCTATTTTATTTTCAGGAATCCATCCTTCAAAAATTTTTATTTTAAGATTATTTTTTATTTTAATATTACTCTTGTATTGACGTTCATCGCATTTATTATAGTACCAAAGATTGCTATATTTTGGTTCTGCTTCACATACAGCAGATTGTTTGTCAAAAGTTTTATTTATTTCTAGATATTCATGATGGCCATTGTCAAACAACCATTTAGTAAAAACATTCAGTCTATATGGCTCGATACTGTGATTATCTGCTAAAGAATTGCTGCTAAACAACAAACATATAAGTATAATTTTAAGGGCCTTTTCCATTGCTTAAAAGCTATTCAAAATCTCTAGCTGTTGCAACGCCATTTTTAATGAAAAATGTTGTATTATTGATAAAAAATATTAATAAATTTTTTTTCATTTTATTGCATGATCAATGGTATCAATTGTTTAGGTTTGTAATCTGCAGCAATTGAATGGATTTCGAGAATTTTATCATTTTCATAATCAATAACTAAAAGTTTATAGCCATGTCCTCTCATCATTATCGATTTAC
>CACJRK010000012.1 GCA_902595795.1 uncultured Pelagibacteraceae bacterium | reverse complement strand
GACCACTGAGAACAATGATAAATAAACCTAAATAAGTCCAACTATCAGGCAATTCGTGAAAGAAATAGTAACTAATTAGTATATTACTAATTAATTCTATATAGCCCAAAGGAGCTAATTTAGATGCATCGGCATATTTGAGTGATAATATGAGGAAAAGATGCGCCACAGAGGCTATAAGGCCGATTAGAGCCATTAAAATCCATTGATTTGAAGTAGGATTAACCCAAACTGAGGGCATAAATAGGCTAATTATGATAGTTCCTATCAAACCAGATAGTAAAAGGGTTAAAAGAGGATTGTCAGAGGTGCTAAGCTTCCTGGTGATAATAAGATAAAATCCATAGCAAATTCCAGTTCCCAATGCAGCTATGGTAGCTAAATTCATCTCAATAAAGCCTGGTCTAATTACAATTAGAGTTCCAATAAATCCTAATGATACAGCGGTCCATCTTTTTACCCCTACTTTCTCATTTAAAAAAAATGGAGATAGGGCTGTAACACAAATTGGAGCTACAAAAGCCAAGGTTAAAGCTTTAGGAAGAGAAATTTCAGATACCGCATAAAAAAATAAATATGTTGAACAAACAAATATGAGTCCTCTGATAAATTGAAGTGTTGGTTTTTTTGTCCAAACTAAGGATTGTCTATAAAAAATTAGTATTAAAGATAATGTAAAAATTACACTAAAAAAATATCTAGCCCACGTTATCTGCAAAACATCCATGGATGAACTTAAATACTTAGCAAAAGCATCCATGATAGGAACAATCATCCAAGCAGACGCATTTAAAATTATAGCCTTCACATATAAAAGATATATCTTAATAGAAGTATTTTAAAGCAAAGAATAATGTAATTGGAATAGTGAATAAGGACATGATTGTAGATACTACAATTGTGCTTGATATATTATCTACAATTTCTTTAGGAGAATACATGTGCGCAATCAAATAACACAAAATTGCACTAGGCATACAAGACTGAATTAACAGAACACCAGCTGGTATACCAGATAAATTAAAAAATTTTATAACAGCAAATCCTATAATAGGACCTAATATTACTCTTCCAAAAGAAGTTATTAATGCATCTTTAAAAGAAAATACTTTCATTTGTGTAAGAGCAACACCTAGCGACATAAGGATCATTACAATCATTCCATAAGCTAAAAGCATTACAGTATTTAATACAAATTGAGGAAATGGAATTTCAAAATACAAAAAGAGTACTGTTATTAAAATTGCGTAAAATGATGGACTTTTTAATATTGTTTTAAAATCAAAGGCTCTTTTTGCTAAAAAAATATTTAAAGTAAAGTGGAGTAAAACAATAAGAGATGAAATTGCAGCTGCTATACCCATTCCTAATTCACCATAGGCAAATAAACAAATCGGAATACCCATATTTCCAGTATTTGGTAAGATAAAAGTTGGTAATTCACGAATATAATCTTTCTTCATAAGAACAAGAAAAATTAAACCTACAATCCCAAATAATGTTAATAAGATAATTGCGTAACCAAAATATTTACTAAATAACTCAAAAGTTACTCCACCAGCAGTAATAGCAAAAATAACGAGAGCTGGAGTTCCAAAATTACCAGCGTATGTAGTTATAAATGACGTATCAAAATCGGGATTTTTTTTACCCAAATGATATCCAAGACCTACTATTAGGAATACTGGAAATAAAACTTCAAAAAGTTTTAAATAAATTTCCATTAACCAAGCAATCTAATTAATGTTGGTGTTTTTAAAATATTTTTATTTTTTTTGAAAATAGACAAGCAATTATGAATATTAGTTTCAGTTGTTTTATGAGTTATAATAACTATTGTTGCCTTGTTGTTTTTCTTATCAGGTGTCTGGATTAACCTTTTAACTGAAATTTTGTATTTAGCTAAACGATTAGTTATTTCTGATAATACACCAGGCTTATCTTTTACTTCAAATCTTAAATATAATGAATTTACATAATTATTTACATTATATGGCTTTAAAAATTTAAGCTTAGAAACACTAACACCGAAAGGTTTTTTTATATTTCCACGCAAAATTGATAATAAATCAGAAAGTAATGATGAAGAAGTAGGACCTGGACCAGCTCCCTCCCCTTGCAATACACTTTCTCCAACAGGTTTACCTTGCAGAATAACTGCATTCATTACACCGTTAACATTACCAATATAAGATTTTTTACTAACCAAACATGGATGAACGGTTTCAAAAAGATAATTATTCTTTAATTCAGAAATTCCCAACAGCTTTATTCTTAAATCTAATTGATTTGCAATTTTAATATCTTTTAATTCAATTTTTTCTATTCCTTCCATTAAACATTTATGTTTTGAAATTTTACTGTTAAAGGCTAAAGCAGACAAAATTCTGACTTTTGCAAATGCGTCAAAACCATTTAAGTCTAATTTAGGATTACCAGGTTCGGCATAACCAAGTATCTGTGCTTTTTTTAGAACATCAGCAAAATTTTCATTTGAATTTTCCATTTCAGATAAAATATAATTTGAGGTACCATTCAGAATTCCATAAACCTTTGATATTTTATTTGTTGCTAATCCTTCTTTAATAGATCTTAATACCGGTATACCTCCAGCAACTGATGCTTCAAATTCCAAATTAACCTTATTTTTTTCTGCAAGTTTTGCTAACTCATTACCGTGTTTTGATATTAAAGCTTTATTAGGTGTAATAACATGGATTTTATTTTTTAAAGCAGTTTCTACAACTTTTTTAGAAATTCCATCTGATAAACCTATAGCTTCAAACAATATATCAATGTTATTTTTTTTAAAAATTTCTAAAGGTTTTTTGTAAAATAATTTTTTATTTATTTTAAATTTTCGTTTTTTATTAATACTTCTTGCAGATACAGCAACTACATTTATTTTCTTACCTGTTTTAAGCTCAATATCTTTCTTTTTTGTATTTAGTTCGTTTAGCAAATAATTGCCAACCTGACCAAGTCCTACTACTGCAATATTAATTAATTTACTCATTTATTTATATCTGGATATTTACTTTTTTTTATATAGTCATCTATATAAATCTCATATTCCTCTAATGTCATTGACGTTATATCGTCTGCCTTTTTTAATATTTCATTTAATTTTTTTTGATTATTTTTTTTTTCAATAGAGTTTTCTGTCCAATATTGAGAATCTTTGTTTAAAGAACAATTGGCTAATATAAATGAAAAAAAAATTATTATAAATATTTTCATTTTAATCCAGTCTTTTCAGGAAAATTAAACTTATTATTTAAATTTTGTACAGCTTGCCCTGCCCCACCCTTAATCAAATTATCAATAGCAGATAGAATGATTATTTTATTACTATATTTAGATTTGCACACTGAAATATAACAATAGTTAGTATTTATTACGTCATTGGTGCTTAACAATGTGCCAGACTTTAATATTTTCACAAAACTTTCTTTTTTATAAAAACTAATTAATGTTTTTAATACTTTTGTTTGTGAAATATTATTTTCTAAATCAACATATATAGTACTCAGAATGCCTCTAAACATTGGTGATAAGTGAGGAGTAAAACTAAATTGAAATTTTTTCTTAGTAAATTTTCTTAACATTTGATCTACTTCAGAATTGTGACGATGAAAACCGACTCCATAAGCACTCAAAGAATTATATAGATTTTTATCTTTAAATTTTTTGTGAACACCTCTACCAGCACCTGAATACCCAGATTTTGAATCAATTATAATATTATTAAATTTAATTAAATTTTTCTTAAATAAAGGAAATAGAGGAAGCAATATTGATGTTGGATAACATCCTGGACATGAAATAATATTATATTTTTTAATCTCTTTTCTGTTAATTTCAGGAAGTAAATAAATACTTTTTTTTATTAAATTAGTTGCTCGATGTTTTTGTTTATACCACTTTAAATAATCAGAAGCTTTTTCTAATCTAAAATCTGCAGCAAGATCGATTAGAATATGATTTTTACTTAAATGTTTAGATATATCTTGTGCTTCCCCATTTGGAAGTGCTGTAAAAATAACATTTACGTCTTTTAATAATTTTTTATTAAATTTTAAAATTTTTGGTAATTTATATTTAGATAAAGATCTATCATAAGATTTAATGTTTTTACCTACAGAGGAATTTCCGCATAGGTATCTAATATTGATATATCTGTGTTTAACTAATAATTTAATTAATTGAACACCAATATATCCAGTTGATCCAGCAACTAATGCGTTAAGCTTAGGCATTTTTTATTATAACAGTTAAAAATTAAAAAAAAATTATCTTTTAGAGAATTGGAAGCTTCTTCTAGCTTTTCTTCTACCAGGTTTTTTTCTTTCAACTGCTCTTGAGTCTCTGGTAGTGAGTTTCTCTGTTTTTAAGGTGGCTTTTAGATTTTCATCAAATAATACTAACGCTTTTGAAATACCATGAACTAAAGCGCCTGCTTGACCAGATGGACCACCACCGCTAACGCTGCATCTTACATCATAATCTGTAGATTGTTTTATAATATCAAAAGGTCTTGTTATTTGTAGATGATGAAACTCACTTGAAAAATATTCATTAAACAGTTTTCCATTAACATAAATTTTACCAGAGCCTTTTTTTATCCAGACTTTTGCAATAGATTTTTTTCTTCTACCTGTTGCATATTTACTATCTTTAAAATCTAATTTTAATTTAGGTGATTTAGATGTTGTTTGAATATTTTCCATATCAGTTTCTTGCTATATTTTTATTATTTAATTTATCTAATTCTATAATAGTTAGGTTTTGAGCAGAGTGTGGATGCTCATTACCAGCATAAATTTTTAATTTAGTTAATTGTTTTCGACCTAAAACACCACCTGGCAACATTCTTTTCACAGCCATTTTTAAAGTTTCTCCAGGTTTTTTTTCATGAAGTTTTTGAGGTGTAGTAATTTTAATTCCACCTGGGTGACCTGTGTGTCTGTAATATTTTTTATCTTGAAATTTTTTTCCAGTAAATTTTGCTTGTTCAATATTTTTAACAACTACAAAATCACCATCATCCATATGTGGAGTATAAGTTGTTTTATTCTTACCTCTAATTATATTTGATATTACAGTAGCTAGTCTTCCTACAACCGCGTTTTTAGCATCAATTTCATACCATGATGAAGTTACTTGATCTTTTTTTACAAATTTTGTCATTGTGCGAGGATTAATACTATTAAATAAATCAAAGTCAATTTTATATTTAGCTTGCAAAATTAAGGTATTCTGTTAAAAATTAATAGCCGATTTGATCCTATTGCGGGCATATAACTGCTAAAAAGGAATTTTTCATGACATATCAAATCGGAAGGCATTTGAACTGTATTGTGCGCCTTACAAAATGTTAAAGCACTAAAAAAGGAGTAAAATGACTAAAAAAAGAAATAACCCTGAAACAATAGCCATACATGGTGGTGACTATAGAAGTGATCCAGCAACCAATGCTGTAGCTGTTCCAATTTATAGAACAACATCATATCAATTTAATAACACAGAGCACGCTGCTAACCTTTTCGCTCTTAAAGAATTTGGAAATATCTATACTCGTATCATGAACCCAACTAATGATGTATTAGAAAAAAGAGTAGCTGCACTTGAGGGAGGACTAGCATGTTTAACTGTATCATCTGGGCAAACTGCATCAACTTTTGCTATATTAAATGTAGCTCAAGCTGGTGATAATATAGTGAGTTCAACTGATCTTTATGGTGGAACTGTTTCTCTATTCACACATACACTTAGTAAGCTTGGTATTGAAATTAGATATGCAGATCCAAGTAATCCTGAAAATTTTGAAAAGTTAATAGATGACAAAACTAGAGCTTTTTATGGTGAAACTTTACCAAATCCGTACTTAAGAGTATTTCCAATTAAGGAAGTTTCTGACATTGGAAGAAAATACAATATACCATTAATTATGGATAACACTGCATCTCCTGTCATTTGTAAACCAATAGAACATGGAGCTGCTATAGTAATACATTCGCTCACAAAATACATAGGTGGACATGGAACGGCTGTAGCTGGAAGTATCGTTGATAGCGGTAACTTTGATTGGACCGCAGATCCTAAAAGACAACCCTTGTTTAATGAGCCTGATGCAAGCTATGGTGGTGTAATTTGGGGAAAAGCTGTACCAGAATTAACTGGTGCTAATGTGCCATTTGCAGTGAGAGCAAGAGTTTGTTTGTTGAGAGATTTAGGATCAGCCTTAGCTCCAGATAATGCATTTGCAATAATTCAGGGTCTTGAAACAGTAGCTTTAAGAATGAGACAGCATTGTGCTAATGCCGAATATGTTGTTAATTTTCTGAAAAAGCATAAAGAAGTAACTAAAGTTATTTATTCTACTGAACATGAAAAACATATCGCGGATAGAGCAAAAAAATATCTTAATGGCGGAAACGGTCCAATGATTGGCATTGAACTTAAAGGTGGAATTGAAGCTGGTAAAAAATTTATCGAGTCTTTAAAAATGTTCTATCATGTTGCTAATATTGGTGATGCTAGAAGTTTAGCAATTCACCCGGCTAGTACTACTCATAGTCAATTAAACGAGAAAGAACTGGCAGCATCAGGTGTAACTCAAAGTTATGTAAGGCTTTGTATAGGCATAGAACATATTGATGATATTATTGAAGACTTAGATCAAGCTTTGAATAAATCTTCAAAAGGAAATTTGAAAGCTGTTAGTTAATCTGAGGTTTAAATGTTTACAAATAGAAACTATTAATTATTGTCTTTTATATTTTGTAATATAAAGAAAATATAAAGTTGAAAGTATAATTAAAATAGAATTTATCTGGTGTAAGGATGCATAAAACATTTTTACTCCAGATAAAATTGTAAGCACTCCCAAAAAAATTTGAAACAATAGACTTATTCCAATAATTAAAACTGGAAGTCTTAGTTTTAAATTTCCATTTTTTATAACTAAATATAGGATATAAAAATAAATTAAGACAATTAGATATGCTAAATTTCTATGGATAAATTGAACAATTGATGGATTGTTAAATACTGTGGTATTAAAAATATCAGTATAGATACTATCATCGGGAAAGTATGAGGTACCCATCAAAGGCCAGGTGTTGTAAATCTTGCCGGCATCCATACCAGAAACAAAAGCCCCAACTATTAATTGTAAAAATGATAAAAATAGAAAAAATTTAATTGAATTTAATTTAATATTTATTTCATTAATTTTTAAATTAGTTAATTTAAGAAACTTCCAGAAAACTATAGATAATATAATAAATGCTATAACTAAATGTAGTGATAATCTGTAATGACTAACATCAACTCTATCAATTAATCCACTTGAAACCATATACCAACCAATGAATCCTTGAAAACAGACTAATAAAAAAATTATTGAATATTCTTTTAAAATCCAAAAACCATTCTTAATTGTAAAATAAATCATGGGTAATAATACAGTTAAACCAATCAATCTTCCCAACTGACGGTGACCCCATTCCCACCAAAAAATAATTTTAAATTCATTTAAAGTCATATTAAAATTTTGTTCTTTGTATTCAGGTATTGTTTTGTAAAGATCAAAATATTCTGTCCACTTTTCACTAGTTAATGGAGGTAATGAGCCAATAAATAATTCCCAAGTAGTAATAGAAAGACCAGAGTCTGTTAATCTAGTTAGCCCTCCTACTAAAATAATAAGCACAATCATCACCAATAACGTTGACATCCATATTTTTAATTGAGAATTTAAAGAATAATTCTGACTGTACATAAATTGATAAATATAATAATTATAAATTAAACCAATAAATTAAATGTCGCCAAAAAACAAAAAAAAATTAGAAATAATAAGATCTAAATTAGATAAATTAGATAATAAGTTATTATTTTTAATTAAATACAGAACAAACCTTGTAAAAGAAGTTTTAAAACTTAAAGAATTTAAAAAAGAAATAGTAGATAAAAAACGTATTAATTTTATTCTTAAAAAAATTCATTTAAAATCAAAAAAACTAAAAATTGATCCTAAAATTACTAATCGTATATGGAAAAATATGATTTTGTCTTATATTGATTATGAAAAAAGAAATTTTAAGAAAAAGTAATTACTTACTATGAGGCGGAAGCTTCTTCTCTACAAAAATTTCATGTTTTCTTGTGTCAGGGTTATATTTTTTTGCTGAAAGTTTAACTTTAGCTTTTTCACCACCTGCTGGTTTTTTAACATAATAGAAAAATGGACTATCAGGCTTGGCTTCTGGTACCATTCTTACTTTAACGTGTGTTTTTTTTGCCATTTTTTAGTTCTTTTAATTTATTTGAAATTTTTAATAACTTAATTTTAAAATTTTCAGTTCTTATAGATTTATCTGCAATTTCGTCAAGCTTTAAAGAATCTTCATTATTTAATATTTTTTTTACACCATTTATTGTCATACCCTGTTCTTTGAGTAAAAATTTAACTTTTTTAAGAAGATTTATTGTTTTTTCATCATAGTATCTTCTATTAGAATTTAATACCTTTGGTTTAATTTGTTTAAATTGAGTTTCCCAAAATCTAATTACATGTGTTGCTAAAACTTTTTTGTTATTAGATTTAAGATTTAATATTTTAGCTACTTCACCAATAGTTTTATAAGCGCTATCTGATTTATCCATTATCCTTAAAATTGACAAATTCCTTAAATTCCTTTGATGCCTTGAACAGCACAACATCTCTACTTGAAATTACTTTTGTTTCTTTTGTTTTTGGGTTTCTACCAACCCTAGATTTCTTTTGTCTAATAGTAAAAGTACCAAATTTAGATAATTTTAATTTCTTTTCATTTATAATATTAGATATGATAGTTGATAAAAAATCTTCAATTAAATTTTCTGAAACTTGTTTGGAAAAACCAAGCTGCATATAAACTAAATTGACTAAATCTTTTTTTGTTAAGTTTATCCTCATGCTAAATGTTTTGCTTAATTTTTTTTATCAAATTACCTTTTACAATTCTATGACAAACATCTAAAGAGTTTGAAAAACCAATAAAATCTGTTCCTCCATGACTTTTAACTACCGGGGAATCTAATCCAATAAAAATTGCACCATTATATAACCTTGGATCTAACCTTTTTTTAAATTTTTTTAAATTTGAAATATTTAACAAAGATGAAATTTTACCTAAAATAGAACCTGTCATTGCATTCTTTAATTCACTAGTAATAAAATTTGCTGTTCCTTCAGCTGTTTTTAATGCAACATTTCCTGTGAAACCATCAGAAACTATAACATTGACTTGTCCATCCATAAGATGATTTCCCTCTATATACCCAGCAAAATTATAATTATCTGATTTTTTTTCATTTAATAACTGATAAGTTTCTTTAATTGTCTCGTTACCTTTTAATTCTTCTGAACCAATATTTAACAATGCAACATTTGGTTTATCATTAGGATAAAGTGAAGTGTATAGAGAAGCTCCCATTATCGAAAAATCTAATAAATTTTTAGAACTACATTCTATGTTTGCACCTAAATCTAACACTACACTCATTCCTTTTTTATTAGGCCATAAAGCAGACAGAGCAGGTTTATCTATATTTTCAATCATATTTAAATTTAATTTTGATAAAACTAACAATGCTCCAGTATTTCCGGCTGATACAACTATATCAGCCTCTTTATCTTTAACACTTTGTATAGCAAGCCACATGCTTGTATCTTTACCTCTTTTTGCTCCTTCAAGAGGACTGTCGGTACTTTTTATTTTTTTTTCTGTATGAATTATTTCAAAATAATCTGTAGGAATTTTTCCATTAATTATCGGATATATTTTATTTTTATCACCAAAAATTTTGAAAAAATTATTTTTGTTTTTCGAATGGTTTAAAATAATACCATCAATAATTTTTTTTGGTGAATCATCGCCTCCCATTGCATCAACTGCAATTTTAATTAAATCAAACATTGTAGATTAGTATATACTATTCTTTTGGGTCTAAAACTTGTCTTCCCTTATACATTCCAGTTTTAAGGTCTAAATGATGAGAAAGTCTATATTCTCCAGATTTTTTATCCTCAACTATATTTTTAGTTGAAAATTTCATCGTTTTAGCTCTTCTCATTCCAGTTCTGGAAGGTGTTTGTTTTCGTTTTGGTACAGCCATAACTATGGGTTACTTACACTTTTTAAATAATAATTTAAAGTTTTTTTTGATAATTTTGTGTTAAATTCATCAAAATAATCAAGCAAATTATCAATATCCTTAAAATCACTTAAAAATAAGGAAATTTTTTTATATTTTTTATCCTTACTTATTTGGTCCCAAAAATGAATTTCAGAAACCATAGAATGAAATAAGTTTATATAGTTCTTCATTTTTTTATTAATAGATTGATCTCCATAACCTATTTCACGAATACTGAGTTCTAGCTGTCTAAAATTGAAATCATAAATTTCTTGAAGAATTTCTTTATTCTTCTCATTTTTAAAATTTTTTAAAAAAAATGAAAAATGTAATAAAAATAGGGTTAAACGATCTGAAAAATTATCTTCTCTAGACAATGATTCATACAATTCTTTATTTCTAGTTAATTTGATTAAATTGTTATAAATATGAATATAATTTTTTGTCATGAATAAATTAATTTATATAATCCTTATATCATTATTATTATCAAATTGCTCAATCAAAAAGGTTAATAAACACCATGGAGTACCTTTTTTAGAAAAAAAACAAACATCCCTATTAGTCAATACATCAAATAAAAATGATATAATAAACATATTAGGAAGTCCTTCTACAAAAAGTAAATTTGACAATGATGTGTGGATCTACATAGAACGAAAACAGACTCAATCTGATTTAAAAAATTTAGGCAAAATGAAAATATATAAAAACGATGTTCTTGTATTAGAAATTGATGAGTATGGAATCTTGAAAAAGAAAAAATTTTATAATCAAAAAGATATGAATAATCTAAAAATTTCTAAAGACATGACTGGAAAAAAATTTAAAAAAAATTCATTTGTATATGACTTTATGTCTAGCTTAAGACAAAAAATTAATGACCCTCTTGGTGTGAGGGCCAAAAAAAGAGAAGAAATTAGGCAGCGATAACAGCTAATAATAAAAGTGCTACAATATTGGTAATTTTAATCATTGGGTTTACAGCTGGACCCGCAGTATCTTTATATGGATCACCAACGGTATCACCAGTTACAGCAGCTTTATGTGCTTCTGAACCTTTTCCTCCATGATTACCATCTTCTATATATTTTTTTGCATTATCCCAAGCACCTCCTCCTGCGGTCATAGACACAGCAACAAATAGTCCTGTAATAATTACACCTAACAACATCGCGCCAACAGCTGCTAATGCAGCTACTTGTCCTCCAATAGATAAAATAATAAAATAAAGCACAACTGGCGATAATACAGGAAGAAGTGATGGTATTATCATCTCCTTTATTGCTGCAACAGTTAGTAAATCTACTAGCTTGGCATAATCAGGTTTTTGTTTTCTTTTCATGATACCTGGAAACTTTTTAAATTGTCTTCTTACTTCAACAACTACTGCACCGCCGGCTCTTCCAACAGCTTGCATGCCCATAGAGCCAAAAAGATATGGTAACATTCCTCCTATTAATAAACCAACAACTACATAAGGATTAGATAAATCAAAAGTAACAACAATACCCTCTAATGCAGATCCTGCTTCTTTAGAAAAATGTTTAATATCCTCTGTGTAAGCTGCAAATAAAACTAATGCACCTAAACCAGCTGAACCAATTGCATAACCCTTTGTAACAGCTTTAGTCGTATTACCTACTGCATCTAAAGCATCAGTTGTTTTTCTAACCTTTTTATCTAGATTAGACATTTCAGCAATACCACCAGCATTATCAGTAACTGGTCCATATGCATCTAGCGCAACAACCATTCCTGCTAAAGCAAGCATGGTAGTTACAGCGATGGCAATACCAAAAAGTCCAGCAATAGAATTTGTTATAAGAATACCGGCAACAATTATTAATGCTGGGATAGCTGTTGCTTCCATAGAAACAGCTAGACCTTGAATAACATTAGTACCGTGACCTGTTGTGGATGATAGGGCTACAGATTTGACAGGTCTATAGCTCGTTCCTGTATAATATTCTGTAATCCAAATTAATAATCCTGTAATTACGAGACCAATTACACCACAATAATATAAATCCATTCCATTAAATGTTTTATCATTAACTTTATATTCATTTGTAAAACCAATTACATAGTCTGTAACTGGCCATAAAATTAGTAAAGATGCTACGGCAGAAACAATAAAACCTTTATATAAGGCATTCATAACGTTATTATTTTTTCCTAGCTTAACAAAAAAAGTACCAATAATTGAAGTTATTAAACATGCTGCTCCTATACTTAGAGGGTAAATCATCATATTTAAATCTCCTACAAAAAATATTGAAGACAAAACCATTGTGGCAACAATTGTTACGGCATAAGTTTCAAATAAATCAGCAGCCATTCCTGCGCAGTCCCCAACATTATCACCAACGTTATCTGCAATTACAGCTGGATTTCTTGGATCATCCTCTGGTATTCCGGCCTCAACTTTTCCTACTAAATCAGCACCAACATCAGCACCTTTGGTAAAAATTCCACCACCTAATCTAGCAAAAATTGAAATTAGAGAAGCTCCAAAACCTAATGCAACTAAAGCATTTACAATTTCTCTTTCATCTACACCAGATTTTAAAAGAATGTAATAATATACAGCTATTGATAATAAAGCTAAACCAGCAACCAACATGCCAGTAACAGCACCAGATTTAAAAGCAACAGAAAGACCTTGAGCCAAACCTTTTCTAGATGCTTCTGCTGTTCTCACGTTAGCTTCCACAGAAACTAACATTCCAACGTACCCTGCAATACCAGATAAGGCTGCACCAATTAAATAACCAAGACCCACTAATGGACTAAATGCAATACTTACAATTACCAAAACTACAGCACCAACAATAGCAATAGTTTTATATTGTCTTGCTAAATATGCCTTTGCACCAATTTGAATTGCAGATGCAATATCTTGCATTTTTGCATTTCCTGCACTTGAATTAAGAATATTTTTTCCAGTTAAAAATCCATAAAGGATAGATAATAAACCAGCTCCAATTGTGTATAATAGTATTGTTTCGACTGTTCCGTTCATATTAACCTTAAGTTGTTGGTTGTTAAATTTTAAGCCCGCACAATACAAAAAAAGATAAAAAAGACAACGATTAACTTCTAAAACCGATGAATATAACCTTTAGATTTAGCTTGTATTTGCTTGCCTTTTTCATCGAATATGAAAGATCTATTTTTACCAGATACAATTTTACCAATTTTAGTTATTTTAATTCCAGTTGTTTTAGAAGCTTTTTTAATGATTCTGGCTTTCTTAATATCTGCAGTAAATAATACCTGATAATCATCTCCATTAGAAATTAGATTAATTTTATTTAATTTTTGTTTTTTAATCAAATTGTTCAATTTATTGGAAACAGGTATTTTATTTTCAAATAAGTGAAATGATAATTTTTGTCTATTAATCATTTTTGCTAAATCATCAATTAATCCATCTGAAACATCGATAGAGCTGTTAGCAAATTTTAATAAATATTTTGTTAAATTTAAAGGTAACTCTGGTTTGTAATATTTATCTACAAAAAATAATTTGTCTTTATTTTTAAATTTAGTTTTATTACTCAATGCTTGAAGTCCTAAATAGCTATCCCCTAAATTTCCGGTAACATAAATATCATCATTTAATTTAGCTTTATTACGATAAATTATTTTATTCGAATATCCCAATGAAGTAAATGTGAAACTTAATTTGTTTGAAAACGTTGTGTCACCACCACATAAATTAATACTAAATTTATTTTGTTCTGATTTTAGTGACTTTGAGATTTTATATAAATTTTTTTTTGTAAATGTTTTTTTGTTACCTGAACTAGAAATAAAATAAAACTTTGGTTTTACACCTTTACAAATTAAATCAGAAATAGAAGATCTTAATATTTTTTTAATTACAAGATCAGGAAATTTAAAATTCAAAAAATGTTTACCGATATTGTAAGTATCTACAGATATAACAACACCTCTCTTTTTATCAAAAAAAACATCGTCATTTAGATTAAGAGCAGATTTATTTTTTTTTGCTATTTTTAAAAAATAATTATTTATTAGATCAAATTCATGCATTGTTAGATCTTAATTTTTTTCCGATATTATCTAATAAAGCATTAAGATATTTTGTTTGTGAGTATTCAAGAAAAAAATTAGATGAATTTAAATATTCTTTAATGATTATATTTATTGATAAATTTGGTTTATACATAAATTCATAAGTTGCTGCTTTTAAAATTGTTTGAAAAACTTTATCTAATTTTTCAAATACAAATTCATCTCCTAATTTATTATTTAATTCATCTAAGATAAGATCATTTCTTTCTATTGTTCCTAAAACTATATCCTTAATAAATTTTTTAAATCTATGTTTTGGAAAATCTAAATTATCATCTTCATTAAAAAATTTCCCATATAATTTCTGAATAATTATAACTCTAGGGTTATTTTTGGGATTATAATGAGTTTTCATTTTTTGTGACAAAACTGAAATCACAGCTTCTGCAGCTTCAGCGCCCTTTTTTCTTCTGGCTCTTGCTTGAGCCATATTAAGACAGGTAATTATTCCATTTCCAATAGGTTTTTTACTATCTATCGATAATTTCATTATGGCATCTGTTGATGCTTGAGAAATAAAATCGAAGTGTGGTGTTTGACCTTTAATTACACATCCTAAGGCTAAAAAACCATCAAATTTTTTTAAATTTTTGGAGATTGTAATTGGAATTTCAAAAGCACCAGGTACCTTGATAATTTTTATTATATTTTTTTTTTGGAATTATTTTTAAAGCACTTTTTATTAAGCCTTCAGCAATATCTTTATAATAATCTGCTACAACAATTAGATATTTTTTTTTCATCAAATTAGTTCTTGTTTTATAATTTTTATACCATAACCATCAAGACCAATAACTTTTTTTGGTGATTTAGTAATTAATATCATGTTTTTAATTTTTAAGTCTTTAATAATTTGAGCTCCAATACCATAATTTCTTATTAACTTGTCATTCCCTTTTTTATAAAAGTCTTTGTTTTTATAATCTTTTAAAGTCTGAGTTACTGATTTTAAATTTGAATCTTTGATAAAAACTAAAACACAATTTTGATATTTTTTAAAATAATTTAAGGTCTTATTAAATGAATTTGGTAGTGATTGATTTATTAGATAGTTTTGGACGACATTAGAGGAAATTACTCTTACTCTTGGGGCTATACCTTTTTTAATTTTACCTTTTATTAATGCGAAATGTTCTGATCCATCTAAAAGATTCTCATAAATTCTAATATTATATTTTTGATTTTTTACATCAATAATACTTTGCTTTTTAAGTTTAATAAGTTTTTCTTTTTTTAGTCTATATGCGATCAGATCTTCTATCTTTCCAATTTTTAATTTATGTTTTTTTGCAAAATTGAATAAATCATGACCTTTGGCCATTGTGCCGTCTTCATTCATAATTTCACAAATTACAGCAGAGTTATTTTTTTTTGCTAATTTAGATATATCAACTGAAGCTTCTGTATGTCCTGCTCTAACAAGAACCCCACCATCTTTAGCAATAATTGGGAATACGTGACCAGGTGAAACAATTTCGTTTTTATTTGCATTTTTTTTTGAGGCAATTTTTATTGTTCTAGCCCTGTCTTTGGCAGATATACCTGTTGTTATACCTTTTTTTGCCTCAATAGAAATTGTGAAAGCCGTTTTGTTTCTTGATTGATTTATCGGAGACATTAAAGATAAATTTAATTTTTTTGCCTGAAGTGTATCAAGAGCTAAACAGATTAAACCTCGTCCATATTTTGCCATAAAGTTAATATTTTTCGAATTTGAGTCTGATGTAGAAATAACTAAATCTCCTTCGTTTTCTCTTTTTTCATCATCTACCAAAATAAACATGCCACCTTTTTTAGCTACACTTAAAATTGACTCGATTGATGCAAAATTATTTTTTCCCATTAAAATAATTCCTAACGTATTTAGACAGGATATCTATCTCTATGTTAACCAAACTAGATTTTTTTAAAGTTGATAAATTCGTTTCCTTGTAAGTATGGGGGATAATCCAGATTTGAAAACCTTTTTTAGTAACTTTTGAAATCGTAAGAGAAATACCATTTACACAAATTGATGCTTTTTCTATTAAGTGTTCTCTCTCTTTTTTAGGTAAATCAAAGTCAAAAAGAAATGATTTATCTATTTTTTTAACACTTAAAACTTTACCAACAGTATCAACATGTCCTTGACAAATGTGTCCCGAAATTTTCGTCCCATATTTTAAAGGTAATTCTAAATTTATTTTATCTTTGAGTTTTAAAAATTTAAATTTTGAACGAATTATAGTTTCTTTCGAAAGGTAAAATTCCATAATTTTAGATTTATATGAAATTAAAGTTAGACAAACACCATCACAGGCAACAGACAAGCCCATATCTTTATTGGATACTTTAATGTTACTTTTTACAAAAATATTAAGACCTTTGGGCCTTTTAATAATTTTGGTTATAATACCTTGATTATAAATTATTCCATTAAACATAATTACTATCTATATAATGTTATTCTGTCTTTTCGCAAATTCAGATTTAAATTAATCTTTTTTTTATACTTTTGATTTAATGTTTTCATACCACTAAATTTTAAATATTCTGAGCTTTTAGAGAGATTTTTAGGACTTTTGAATAAATAAAATTTATTAAAAATTTTGTTTTTGAGAAGGGAATTAGTTAGATCATTTCCACCCTCTATTAATAAATTTCTAAAGCCAAAATTATATAATTTTTTTAAAATTTCTCTCATATCAAATCTATTATCTCTATCAATTTTAGATTTAATGAGAATAATGCCTTTTCTTTTAAATTTAGAAATTTTTGATTTATCAGCCTTGTTATAAAATATTAAAGTATTTTTGTTATTAGAGGTTTTTATTATATGGCTGTTTGTTTTAGTGTTTAAATTATTATCTAAAATAATTCTTTTAGGAGAAAAATTTTTCACATTTTTTAAACGACAATTTAATTTTGGATTATCTTTGTTTAGTGTTTTGTATGTAATCATTAATCCATCGTTTTGATATCTCAAAAGATGTGTAAATTGATCTGAATAAATATTAGTAATTTTTTTTTGATATTTACTGTAAATAATATTGTTTTTTTGAAACAGCTATTTTGCCAGTAACATAAGGTAATTTTTTCTTTCTATTGAAAAAATAAGGATAATAAAAGTTTTCGATTTTATTTTTTAACAAACCTTTTTTTACAATTATTTTTTTTGAATTTAAAATTTTAAAACTTTTATTTCTTACTCTTTTGTCTATATCCGTAACAGAATATATGACCTCAGAAATTTTTGATTTAATTATTGAATCAGTGCATGGTGGTGTTAATCCATGATGACAACATGGTTCCAAGGTAACATACATTTTTGAGCCTTTTAAATCTTCAAAACTATTTTTAATTGCATTGGATTCAGCATGTGGTCTTCCATTAAATGAGGTTTGACCTATAGAAATTATTTTGTCGTTTTTAACAATAACACACCCTACTGAAGGATTTGATCCAGTGAGACCGTGACGAGATCTAGCCAGATCTAAGGCAATCTCCATGTAAAATTTATCTTTTAATGTAAAATTATCTTTTTTTGTAGACATCTAGCTTGTCCACGAATTGCACGAAGTCTTTTTCTTCTCTGAAATTTCTATATACAGATGCAAATCTCACATATCCAACTGGATCTAAATCTTTTAATCCTTCCATAACCATAGTTCCAATTGTATTAGTAGATATTTCACTTTGACCAAGTTCTTCTAGAGATCTTGAAGTTTGACTTATAAATTTTTCTATTGTTTCAGTGTCTATGGGTCTTTTCTTAAGAGCAATATATATAGATTTGGAGAGTTTATCTCTATCAAATGTAGATTTTCTCCCATTTTTTTTTACTACCATCAATTCTCTAAATTGAACTCTTTCAAAAGTTGTAAAACGAGCTCCACAAACACAAAGTCTTCGTCTTCTTATAGCAGTACCATCTTCTGTTGGCCTAGAGTCGACAACGGATGTCTCCCCTTTCTTACATATTGAACAAATCATTTACTACAAGTTCTTATATATCGGAAATGACGAAGTTAAAGAAATAACTTCATTTTTTACTTCTTCTTCTATTTTGCTGTTATCTGATGGGTTTTCAGATAGACCTTTTAAAGTTTTTGTTATCAAATCTCCCACTGTTTTAAACTCACTTAACCCAAAACCTCGTGTTGTGGCTGCTTGTGTGCCTAATCTAATTCCTGAAGTAATCATAGGTTTTTCTGTATCAAAAGGAATACCATTTTTATTACATGTAATATTTGCTCTTGATAAACTCTCAGCTGCAAGATTGCCTTTTACATTATAAGGTCTTAAATCTACCAACATTAAATGAGTATCTGTTCCATCTGAATAAATTTTAAATCCATTATTTTTTAAAGTTTCTGCAAGTATCTTAGCATTTGCTAAAACTGATTTTATATAATCTTGAAATTCTGGTTGTAGTGCTTCAAGAAAACCAGCTGCCTTTGCAGCAATAATGTGCATTAAAGGTCCACCTTGGTAACCAGGAAAAACAGCTGTATTAAATTTTTTAGCAAGATCCTCGTGATTAGTTAAAATTATTCCTCCTCTTGCACTTCTAAATACTTTATGGGTCGTTGAAGTTACCACATGTGCATAATCACAAGGATTAGGGTAACCTTTACCAGCAACTAACCCTGAGAAGTGAGCCATATCAACCATTAGATATGCTCCAACTTTATCTGCAATCTCTCTAAATCTTTTAAAGTCAATTACTCTAGAATAAGCACTTCCACCAGCAATGATTAGTTTGGGTTTATGTTCTAAAGCAAGTTTTTCAACATTGTCATAATCTATCAATTCAGATTTTTTATCTACATCATAGCCTATTGCATTAAACCATTTACCAGACATTGAAATTTTTAATCCATGAGTAATATGACCTCCTGAATTTAGACTCATTCCCATGAATGTATCTCCTGGGCTTAACAAAGCTAAAAATACTGCTCCATTAGCTTGAGCACCTGAGTGTGGTTGTGCATTTGCAAATTTACAATTAAATAACTTTTTTAATCTTTCGATTGCAAGGTTTTCTGCTACATCAACATGCTCGCAACCATTATAATATCTTTTACCAGGATAACCTTCAGCATATTTATTAGTTAATACTGATCCTTGTGCTTCCAATACTGCTTGTGAGACTATATTTTCAGATGCGATTAATTCAATATGCTGTTGTTGTCTGATTAATTCATCTTTAATTGCTGCATAAAGTTCTGGATCTTTTACAGATAAACTATCCTCAAAGAAACTTTTGTAACTATCGTTCAAATAATTTTTTTCACTAGACATAATTATATTTTTTTTACTCTTTTTAAGTGTCTACCACCATCAAATTTTGTATTTAAAAAAACATTTACAAATTTTAAAGCATTTTTTTTAGTAATCAACCTAGATCCTAATGTAATGATATTTGCATCGTTATGCAATCTGGATAATTTTGTGGATTTTAGATTAAAACATTGTGCAGCGCGAACATTTTTATGCTTATTTGCCGCAATATTCATACCTGTACCAGATCCGCATACTAAAATACCAACATTATTTTTATTAAGACTTACTTTTCTTGCTGTTTTATGAGCATAATCAGGATAATCAACTTTATTATCATTATTAGGACCTAGGTCCAAAAATTTTATTTTTTTTGTTTTTAGATAAACTTTTATAGCTTCTTTTAATTTAAACCCAGCGTGATCAGATGAAATAAATATTTTTCTCAAATTAATTAAATTTGTAATTTAGAACACATGCAACTAAATGTATTCTATTTTCTTCTCCACCATTAAATGCATTGTGATACTTAGTGTTATTTGTAACCCAAACAGATCCATCGGCTGGCAAATGCTTAGCAACATTATCAATAACCATGATGGCGCCTGGATTAGTAATTATAGGTATGTGTAATCTTGGCTCAGGATCTCTGTGCCAACTTAAAGTTGATCTTGGTTCTTTTAAAAGAACTCTAACTCTTCCAAGTTTATATTTTGCAGAGAGAGCATCATATACTTCTTTAAAATAAGTATTTTCATAATCTTTTATAAATTCTGAATAGGCTGACTCGTGAACAGACTCATCTCTAACTACCTCTTTTCCTGATTTATCAGGTTTTGTCCAATATACACCTCGAGCCTTATTACCCTTTATAGAATCAGGATCACCAGGTATTTGGGTTAGGGATATTGCACCAAAGTGAGTTACACCAGCATCTTCAAATTTTTTGATTTTAACTATTTGGTGATAGGCCTCTTGTAATTTATCTATATCAAATTTGATTTCTTGTTTTTGAAAATCACGAAAGTCTAAGATCCTCTCTTCTTTTTTAATGCCTAAATCGATTACACTTGAAGTTTTAATGCTCATCTTGATTGCTTTCTACTCTTTTTTTTGTATATGTGTATATTACTTTTGTCGCAATTTAAAAGTAAATTAAAACATGATTATTGGTAAATATCCCAGTCTAAGACTTAGAAGAAGTAGAAAAGAGTCTTGGTCAAGAAGACTGATTCAGGAAAATACTTTAAGTCCAAACGACTTTATATTACCAATTTTTTTAATTGAAGGATCTAATAAAAGACAAGAGATTTCATCTATGCCAGGTGTATACAGATATACAATTAATCGATTGAGCCAAATAGTGGATAAAGCCATAAAAAAAAAGATACCAATGGTTGCACTTTTTCCAAAAACCCAAAATGTACATAAAGATGAATTAGGTACAGAATCGCTAAATGAAAAAAATTTAGTTTGTAGAGGAATACAAGAGATTAAAAAAAGATACAAAAATCAAATAGGTATAATGTGCGATGTAGCTTTAGACCCTTACACGTCACATGGTCATGACGGTTTAGTCAAATCTAACATTATACTAAATGATGAGACTATAAAAGTTCTGATTAATCAATCATTACTACAGGCTGAGATGGGCTGTGATGTTCTAGCTCCATCGGACATGATGGATGGCAGAATAGGAAAAATAAGAAGAGCTTTAGATAAACATAAATTTCAAAACGTTCAAATATTATCTTATGCCGCAAAATATGCTTCAAGCTTTTATGGGCCTTTTAGAGACGCTGTTGGATCTAAAAGTTTACTAAAAGGTGATAAAAAAACATACCAGATGGACTATAGAAATTCTGATGAAGCACTAAGAGAAGTTGCATTAGATATTAAGGAGGGTGCTGATATGGTAATGGTTAAACCAGGGATGCCCTACCTAGACATAATAAAATCCATAAAAGATAAATTTAAATTACCTGTTTTTGCTTATCAAGTATCAGGTGAATATAGTTTAATTGAGACAGCCATATCTAAGAAATTTATAAATAAAGACGCTATATATGAAAGTCTAGTTGCTTTTAAAAGAGCTGGAGCCAACGCTATAGTAAGCTATTACGCTGATAGACTTGATAAAATAATAAAATAATTATTTCAAAGTATTTAAAAATAATATCCTACTGTTTGGGTAATTTAAATTATTTGGTCTTAATATTGTTTTATCCAAATAGTCACCTACCAATTTCAAACCATTCAATAAAGTATCTAGATCATTAACTTCTATATCTTTTTCAATCAAAAAATTAGGTACATATTTCTTTTCATTTGAAGAGCTGGCATAATAAACAGTTTTGTTACCCTCTAAATTTTTTTCAACTAAATTATCGAGCGCTAAATCATATCCTAGTATTTTAAGCAACTCCAATTCCCAGAATACATATTTTTTTAACCAATCTTTTTCTTTTAGAATTAAAAATAAATTTTGAATAATAAAATAAACTTTATTATTAGATTGTGACTCTGCTGTTAGTATTTTAATTAAATTCATAGCAGATGCAATACTAGACAACTTTTGTTTATGATCAAAATATAGGGGTGTATAAGCATTTAAAATTTCAATTTTAAAATAACCTATTCTGTTTTCACTTTTTGAATTGTAATTAACATGGAGTTTGTTACCAACTTGAAGATAATTTTTAATTTTTTTTGAAGTACCACCAAAAATAATCCCAGATATCTTTCCTTTATCTTTTGTAAATAATTCAGCAATTAATGAATTTTCATTATATCTTGTTTTACTTATTAAAAATCCCTCGTCTGACCAATTCATTTTTTATTTGTATTTTTTAAACATTCTATTGCTGCATTTTGTTCAGCTTCTTTCTTTGATTTTCCTGAAGCTATAAAATATTTTGTGTTTGGTAATTTTACTCCGACTTTGAATATAGGTTTGTGTCTTGGACCAGTATTTGAAATTAATTTATAAGTGGGTAATTTTTTAAAGGTTTTTAAAGTTAGTTCTTGTAACTTTGTTTTTGCATCAATTTCAGTTACTACACTTTTTTTAATATGATCTTGCCACAAGTTTAGAATGGTTTTTTCAACAATCGTAAAACCTTTATCAAGATATATGGCACCAATTAATGCTTCACAGCTATCAGATATAATTTTGTCTTCAATTTTTATTTTTTTATTCTTAGGATTAAATGTTTTAACAAAACTAGCTAAATTGATTTTTTTTGCTATTTCCAAACATGTGTTTTTATTCACTAACGAAGAAAATTTTTTATCAAGAATACCTTCTTTTTCATCTGGATAAATTTCTAAAAGTTTTTTTGCTATTACTAAACCAAGAACTCTATCACCCAGAAACTCTATCTTTTCATTATTTTCATTTGGATTAAAGCTTTTATGTGTAAGGGCTTGGATAAGTAGATCTTTGTTTTTAAATTTTAAATCAATTTTTTTTTCTAAACTCTGATAGTTAATTTTCATTAATTAATTGTATTAAATGTTCTATTAAATCTTATAGACTTATGCCATTTCCAAAATTCTATAAAACTTCCTTTTTTTTTATCTGAAGAAAAAAATATAAATCGAGCTTTTCCTACTAAATTATCTTTATGCACATATCCTACACTTGTTAAATACCTACTATCCTTAGAACAATCCCTGTTGTCACCTAAAAAGAAATAATGATCTTTTGGTACAGTAAATATATCTGAATTTTGATAAGTATAATCTTTTAAATATACAGTGTGAAATTTTTTACTGTTTGAAAGCTTTTCTTCAAATCTATAAACATCAATACTTTTTTCTCCACAGAAAATAGTAGTTTTGTTATTAATTTTAGATTTAAGAATTTCAGAATTATTTAAATATAAATTAGAGTCTATAAACTGAATTTTATCACCTGGTAAACCAATTAATCTTTTAATGTAGTCTGTTCTATTATCTGCAGGAGTTTTAAAAACAATCACATCGCCCCTTTCTGGACTGCTAAACATAATTCTTTTATTTAATATTGGAGGGCTAAAAGGAAATGAATGTTTGCTATATCCATAGGTATATTTTGTTACAAACAGCCTATCACCTACTAATAAAGTAGGTTCCATTGATGAAGAAGGTATATAAAATGGTTGTACTAAAAGCGATCTAATTATAACTGCAATAATTAATGCATAAATTAAAGTTTTTAAATTTTCTGAAAAAAAATTTTTATCTAATTTCATGATGTTTGAATAATTGCAAATGCCGTTGAATAATTTTTTTCATCCGAAATTGATAGAAAACATTTAAAATTTTTGATTTTAAAGCTCTTTTGAATGATTTTTGTAATTTTTTTATTTTTAACATAATAAGGCTTTCCCATTTTGTTATTAACAACTTCTATATCTTTAAAATTTAAATTCATACGAAAACCTGTGCCAAGAGCTTTAGAAAATGCTTCTTTTGCAGCAAATCTCTTCGAAAAATAGGCTACTTTATTGTTTGCAGCATTAGATTGTTTCAATTCTTTAAATGAGTAAATTCTTTTTTTAAATAAAGGATTTTTAATCGATTTTTGAATTCTTTTATTTTCAACAATATCAACACCAATACCTAAAATTTTCATTTATTTTTTTATAATTTTTTTAAAGTTTTTAATTACTTTTGAAAGTCCATCAAATATTGACTCTCCAATTATAAAATGTCCAATATTATACTCTTCTATATTTATTATTTTTGTTAAAATATTGGTGGTTTTATAATCTAAACCATGACCAGCATGAACCTCTATATTTAAACTTGATGCTAATTTTGCACTTTTTTTAATTCTGTTTAATTCACCAGAATAATTTTTTTTTGATTTAACTAGGTTTGCTAATTTTCCAGTATGTATCTCAATGCAATCAGCATTTAATTTTTTAGCAAGTCTAATATCAATTGGGGATGGATTAATGAATAAACTTGTTCTTATCTTTGCTTTTTTGAATTTTTTAATTATTTTCTCTAATTTATTGTGATTGTTTTTTATATTTAAACCTCCCTCAGTAGTAATTTCTTTTCTATTTTCTGGAACTAAACAAATAAAATTTGGTTTTATCTTAAGTGCTTTATTTACAATTTCTTTATTCATAGAAATTTCAAGGTTTACAAGCACATTTTTTAAGCCACATATTTTTTTTGCGTCAATATCATTTATATGTCTTCTATCTTCTCTTAAATGAATTGTTACAGAATCAGCTCCATAACTAATAACTTTTTTTGCTGCATATAGTGGATCTGGATGTTTCTCTCCACGAGCGTTTCGTAAAGTTGCAATATGATCTATATTTACACCTAACCTTTTCACTTAATAAATCTACTTCCTGGTGTTGTTATTGGTATTGATTTAAGTTCTGGTGGTAATTTATTTGCTTTATAGGTTGGAACATCTATTTTTAGATGAGATGTTATTTCAGTTTTTATCTTTAAAGATTGTTTAGTTGATCGATCAATTATAGATGCAAACCCAATTAATTTTGCTTTTGATTTTTTAATTAACTTTACACACTCTAAACTTGATTTTCCTGTAGTGATTACATCTTCTATAATTAATACTCTTGCACTTTTTTTTATATTGAAGCCTCTTCTAAGAGTAAATTTACCATTTACCCTTTCACAAAAAATTGTTTCTTTTTTTAGCAATTTTCCTATTTCATAGCCTATAATTATTCCTCCCATTGCAGGAGCTAGTATTAAATCAATTTTTTTAAATTTTTTTTTAATTTTATTTGCTAAAGATTTACAAATATTATCAGCTAAATTAGGGAAACTTAAAAGTTTTGCACACTGAATATATTTTGAAGAATGTAGACCTGAAGATAAAACAAAGTGACCTTCTAATAATGCATTAGTTTTTTTTAAAATATTTAAGGATTTTTTGTGTGAAAGCATTTCTTTTTTCTTCGTGTCTAATTATCTTAAATTTTATACTCTTTTGTTTTAGCTCTGCAATAAAATTAGTAAAATTCTTAAGATTTCTAATAATTAATTTAAATTTAAAATTAATATAATTGGGATTTTTACCAACCATTTCTAAACTCGATATATTTAGTTTATGACTTCCAATAAGTGAACTTATATCTCCTAATTGTCCTGGCTTATCTGGTAATGACATCCATAGGGTAGTATTATATTTTTTTGTTTTTTCTTCTTTTTGCTCTCCTTTATCATGCCAATACCTTCTTATTGCAGCTCTAGCTTTACCTGTTTTAGTTGTTGGTATCCAGTGGAGCGACGGTGAATTATTTTTAGAAGTTATAATATTTACACGATCACCATTTCTTAAAATAGTTTGTAGTTCATTTTTGTTACCATTAATTTCACAACCAACAGCAGAATTGCCAATCTTAGTATGAACAGCGTACGCAAAATCTATAGCTGTTGCATCTTTGGGTAATTTTATTACAGATCCTTTCGGCGTAAAACAAAAAACGTTTTCCTGAAACATTTGTAGTTTTGTATACTCATATGAGTCTTCTGGGTTTTCATTTTTTTCTATTATTTCAACAAGATCTTTTAACCAATCATACTCTTTCCAACTTAAAGAGGTAAATTTTTCAGAAGATTTGTATTGCCAATGAGATGCAATACCTCTTTCAGCAAATTCATGCATCTCATGTGTTCTGATTTGAATTTCAATTGGTTTTTTATTTGAACCAATTACAGAAGTATGAATAGATTTATAACCATTAATTTTAGGTGAAGAAACATAGTCTTTAAATTTTCCTGGAATACAATTCCATTCTTTGTGAAAAATACCTAGAGTTTTGTAACAATCGTCTACGTTCTTCAAAATTATTCTAAATCCAATAATGTCTGTTATTTGTTCAAGTGATACTCTTTTTTTTTGAACTTTTCTCCAGATTGAAAAAGGAGTTTTTTCTCTTCCATGTATCTCTGCATTAATCTCATTATCATTCAAAATTTCACTTAATTCAAAAGATTGTTCTTCAAATAAATCTTTTTTATCCAATTTTATTTCTTCAAGTCTTTTTTTTATTAATTTTCTCGCCTCATTATTTAAAATTTCAAAAGATAAATCTTCAAGCTCATCTCTTATTCTGTGCATTCCCATTCTATCTGCTAAAGGAGCATAAATTTCCATAGTTTCTTGAGCTATCCTTTTTCTTTTTTCTTCCTTTGTAATAGCTTTAATTGTTCTCATATTATGTAACCGATCAGCAATTTTAACTAACAAGACTCTTATGTCTTTTGATGTTGCTAAAATTAATTTTCTAAAATTCTCAACTTTAGAATTTGCTCCAGCTGAATTTTCAAATGCTGAAATTTTCGTTACACCGTCAACTAAATCTGCAACCTCATCTCCAAATTCTTGTTTGATGGTTTCATAAGTAGCAAAAGTATCTTCTATGGTATCATGCAATAGACCTGTTGTAATTGTAGCGCTATCTAATTTTAATTCAGTTAAAATATTTGCAACTTCTATTGGGTGAACTGAATAAGGATCACCTGAAGCTCTTTTTTGACTCTTGTGTGCTTTAACAGCAAAATTATATGCTTTATTCAATCTTTCAGGATTTAGAAATTTATTATAATTCTTAACCTTATTTATAAGTTCATTTGAATTAAGCATAATTAATATTATACCACTAAATCAAATTTGTTTAATAGATCTAATGTCTCTGTCAGGAAGTAGAGAAATCAAGGTTTTAACATTGATTTGTTTATCAGGATGGATCCAATTCTTTTGAATTTCAAATAATGGAAATAATACAAAATTTCTTTTATGCATCATTTTGTGAGGCAAATTAATTCTATCATTTTTTTTTGATACCAATTTATTAAAATCAATTATATCTAAATCACATATACGAGGAGCGTTTTTTTTTGCTTTTTTTCTACCTAATTGAGTTTCTATAGATTTGCATATTTTTAATAGTTCTTGAGGATTGTGATAGCATTTTAATTTTAAAATTATATTTAGGAATTTAGGTTTTGCTGGATCTGGCCAGGAAGGAGTTTCATAATAACTAGATACTGAGAGAAAATCTAAATTATACGCTGCTAATAAAAATTTTGCTTTTTCTATATTTATTTTTCTTAGACCTAAATTTGAACCTATTCCTAAAAAAACAATTTTAGCTTGATTTTCTAATATATCTTGCTTTTTCACGTTTCCAATCTCTACTTTTTTTTGTTGCTCTTTTATCATATTGTTTTTTTCCTTTGGCAACAGCTATTTCTATTTTAGCTTTTCCTTTTTTGAAATACATTTTTGTTGGAACTAATGTGAAACCATCTCTATGCATTTTACCTATTAATTTATTTATTTCTTTTTTATTAAGTAGTAATTTTCTATCTTCGGTTGGATTGTGATTGGAGTAACTGGCTTGTTTGTATGGTGAAATATATGAATTAATTAAAACAATTTCACCTCCCTTCTCAACAGCATAAGACTCAGCAATATTCACCTTACCGTCTCTTACTGATTTAATCTCAGATCCCTTTAAAACAATTCCTGCTTCAAAAAGATCTTCAAAAAAATAGTTAAAACTAGCTTTTCTGTTTAAACAAATGATTTTTAAACCAGGATTGGTTTTTTTGTTCATTAAATTAATTTAGCAGACAGAAGAGCTTTTTTTACAATTTCTTTTGTTGTCTCTGTTACTTTAACAAGTGGTAGTCTTACATTATCATCACAAAGTCCCAAAAGTTTTGCAGCATATTTTACAGGACTAGGATTGCTCTCAACGAACATTGAGTGATGTACTGGTTGTAATATCTTATCTAATCTTTCAGCTTCTTTTATTTCATTATCGTTATCTGATTTTGAAAATCTTTGAAAATCAGAACAAAGTTTAGGTGCAATATTTGCTGTTACACTAATAGTGCCTACTCCACCACGTTTATTAAATTCAAAAACATTATCATCATTGCCTGTTAATTGAATAAATTCTTTACCCATTTTTTTAAGTGTTTGATTAACTCTATCTAAATCACCTGTTGCATCTTTAACACCAACTATATTTTTAAGTTCATACAGCCTTGCCATTGTGTCCACTGACATGTCAATCACAGATCTACCAGGAATATTATAAATTATAATTGGAATACCACACTTGTCATTAATTGCTTTATAATGTTGATACAAGCCTTCTTGTGTAGGTTTATTGTAATAAGGTGTAACTATCAAAGCTCCATTAGCTCCTGCTTTTTCAGCATGTGTGGTTAAAGAAATCGCTTCTTCTGTTGAGTTAGACCCTGTTCCAGCTATAACTGGAATTTTTCCATTACTTTCTTTTATACATAAATCTATTACTCTTTGATGCTCGTCATGACTTAAGGTAGGAGATTCACCTGTTGTACCAGCTGGAACAAGTCCATTGGTGCCATTATCAATGTGGAAATGGATTAATTTTATATATGCTTCCTCATCTAGACGATTATTTTTAAATGGTGTAATTAAAGCAACATTTGATCCTTTGAACATAAATACTTATAACATAGTTTAAAGATTCATATACTAAAAGATTATGCTCAAAAAAATATTGTTTTTAGGTTTCACTGCATCAATATTAATGATTTCAAATAATGTCTTTGCTGAAATCAATACAGTTGTGCCCTTAAAAAAACCTGTTTTGAGTAAAGAAGAAATTCAAAAAAAAATATCTATAAATATTCTTAAACCTTTAAAGAAACCCTCAAAAACAAAAGAGGTTAAAATTGAAGAAGAAATTGTTAAAAAAGAATTGGTTTTAAAAGAAAAAAAATTAAGTTTTAAAATACCAAAGAAAAAACCAACTGTAGCCGGTGTAAGTACAGCTAAGAGTATAAAAATTTCAAGATATTATAGTAAAAAAGACTTTGGGTTGGCAAAAAAAGCTATTTCTGAAATGCAAAAAAGAAAATGGTCATCAGCACTCAAATTAGCAAAAAAAGCAAAGGACAAATCAATTTATAATTTTATACAATGGAGACATCTTTTAACATCTGGTAATCAAGCGTCTTTTTATGAATATCAAGTTTTTTTAAAAAATAATTCAGATTATCCAAGAATAGATAGAATTAGATATCTTGCAGAACACAAACTATCAACAGAAAGTGTCTCACCTAAAAAAATAATAAATTGGTTTGAAAAAAAAGACCCATTAAGTGGGTATGGAAAAATGATACTTGGAGAAAGCCACATTTTAAATGGAGACAAAAAAACAGGTATTAAACTGATCAAAGAAGGTTGGATAACAGCAGATTTATCTAAAAATGAATTAAAATATTTTAGAAAAAAATATAAAAAATATTTAAATGCAGATGATTATATTAAACGAGCTGATAATTTGGCTTGGAATGGAGATCGTTGGGATTTACAAAGATTAATAAGGTATCTACCAAAAGAATATGAGCTTTTATATAACGCTAGACACCTTTTAATGAGTAAAGGTTATGGTGTCGATCAAGCTATAGCAAATGTTCCTCAAAAATTTAAGAATGATGCTGGATTAAACTATGATCGATTAAAATGGAGAAGAAAAAAAGGACGTGTAGACTCTTCAGCAGAAATCTTGTTGAAAATAAGAAATGATAAAGATTATTTAGTTAGACCTGATAAGTGGTGGAAAGAAAGAGAAATTATTTCAAGAGCATTACTCTATAAAAAAAAATATGAAATTTCATATAAGATTTCAAGTAATCATGGAATGACTGAAGGTTCTGAATATGCGGCTGCAGAATGGATGAGTGGATGGATAGCATTAAGTTTTTTAAATGATCCCGTAACTGCTAGAAATCATTTTAAAAATTTTTATGAAAATGTTAGTTATCCAATTAGCTTATCTAGAGGCGCTTATTGGCTTGGAAGAGCTTATGAAAAAATAGGTGAAAAAGAACAGTCTAATAATTGGTACAAAGAAGCTACAAAATATCTTACTACATATTATGGACAACTAGCATTTTTAAAATTAAATCCAAATGTAAAATTTGAATTAGATAAAGACATGGAAATTGATCCAAAATATAGAATTCAATTTTTTAATAAAGAGCTTGTAAAAATTTCTTATCTTCTAGATGAATTGAAGAAAGACAAATATACAAAACATATTTTAAGACATTTAGCTAATGACAATGTAGTTAAAGGCAGTGAGGTTTTGGCAGCAGAATTAGCTACAAGCATAAACAGATATGACTTTGCAATTCAAGTTTCAAAAATTGCCTCTTATAAAAAAAGATTTCATAATAAGTATAACTATCCAATAATTAGTACTCCTAAATATATTAATAAACGAAAAATTCCAGAAAGTGCTTTGATCTTATCAATAATTAGACAAGAAAGTGAATTTGATTTAGAGGCTAATAGTCATGCTGGTGCAAAAGGATTAATGCAATTAATGCCTTACACTGCAAAATTAGTTTCAAAACAAGCTAAACTACCTTATTCAAAATCAAGGTTAACCACTGATCCGGAGTACAATATTAATTTAGGATCACACTACATTGCAGGTTTAATTTTGCAGTATGATGGTGCTTACCCTTTTGCGGTAGCTGCATATAATGCTGGACCAAATAGAGTTAAATATTGGAAAAAAATAAATAAAGATCCACAAAAAAAACAAGTTGACTATGTAGATTGGGTTGAATTGATAAAATTTAGAGAAACTAGAAATTACGTACAGCGTGTAATGGAAAATTATAATGTCTATAG
This sequence comes from uncultured Pelagibacteraceae bacterium, assembly GCA_902595795.1. Classification (GTDB taxonomy): domain Bacteria; phylum Pseudomonadota; class Alphaproteobacteria; order Pelagibacterales; family Pelagibacteraceae; genus Pelagibacter. The sequence goes on along the minus strand of CACJRK010000012.1, from coordinate 1,279 downwards.
ATATATTTTGGAACAACGTCCTGTGACCATGAAAAACTTTTTTAAAGATCAGCCTCTATTTTAATGGCGGAAGAGGAGGGATTCGAACCCTCGGTACAAGTTTCCTCGCACGGTCATTTAGCAAACGACTGGTTTCAGCCTCTCACCCACTCTTCCGTATGACATTGTGTATTAAGCGATTGTATTGAAAATTCAATATATATAAAGTAATTATTCAATTATTATGAGAAATAAGTACTCTGTATTTTCGTTAATCAAAAATGCTCTTTCATATCATGAAAATTGGCAAAGAGCATGGAAAGATCCTGAGCCCAAAAAAAAGTACGATGCTGTTATTGTTGGAGGTGGTGGCCATGGATTAGCAACAGCCTACTATTTAGCAAAAAAACACAACATGAATAATATTGCTGTAGTTGAAAAAGGTTGGATTGGTGGAGGGAACACTGGTCGTAATACTACAATAATTAGATCAAATTATTTATGGGACGCTAGTGCAGGATTATATGATCACGCATTAAAAATTTGGGAAGGTTTGTCTCAAGAACTAAACTACAACGTAATGTTTAGTCAAAGAGGAGTAATGAACCTTGCACATAACTTACAAGATGTTAGAGATTTAAAAAGAAGAACGCATGCAAATAGACTAAATGGAATTGATGCAGTTTACTTAAGCACTGATGAGGTAAAAAAGTTTTGCCCAATTATAAATATATCGCCAGATATTAGATACCCTGTTTTAGGAGGAACTTTACAAAGAAGAGCTGGTACAGCAAGACATGATGCTGTTGCTTGGGGATATGCTAGAGGAGCTGATGCAATGGGTGTTGATATTATTCAAAATTGTGAAGTTAAAGGAATAAAAAGAAATGGAGATAGTGTTGAAGGAATAGAAACAACAAAAGGATTTATTAAAACTAAAAAAATTGGTGTTGTTGCAGCTGGTCATTCTAGTGTAATAGCTAATATGGCTAGTTTAAGACTTCCACTTGAAAGTAAACCTTTACAGGCTTTAGTTTCTGAACCTGTAAAACCAATTATTGATACAGTTGTAATGTCTAACGCAGTGCATGCTTATGTCAGTCAATCTGATAAAGGAGAATTGGTCATTGGTGCTGGAACGGATGATTATGTTTCTTATACTCAAAAAGGTAGTCATCAAATAGTTGAAGGAACATTAAATGCTATTTTAGAATTATATCCAATTTTTAGTAGAATGAGAATGTTAAGACAATGGGGAGGAATAGTAGATATTTGTCCTGATGCTAGTCCAATTTTAAGT
>CACJRK010000011.1 GCA_902595795.1 uncultured Pelagibacteraceae bacterium | reverse complement strand
TGTACTCAAACAGGTACAATTCACCAAAACTTTTTAGAGTCTGGTGATGTAGGAAGTGTAAATGTTAGAACTTATAAAACTCAAGATGAAGTTAACCTAGATCTAACCTCTGGAAGATGTGATGTTGCTTTAGCTGCTGCTGTAGCATTTACAGATTACGCAGACAAATCAGGTAAGCCAGTTGTATTAGTTGGACCAACTTTTTCAGGCGGTGCATTTGGTAATGGTGTAGGTGTTGGTATCAGACAAGCTAGCGATAGTGCTATTGGAAAAAGAGATGCTAAAATCTTAAAAGACTTCAACAAAGCAATTAATAAAGCTAGAAAACAAGGAATTATTAGCAAGCTTGCTATTAAGCACTTTGGTTTTGACGCTTCTATGTAATTCATTTCAGATCTGGCGACTATAATATATAGTCGCCAATCTATATGGAACTTCTCGCATTTGGTAAAACAGGTTGGGGTGACGAGTTATTTTATGCAACCCTAATGACGGTTGCTGTATCAATTACAGCAATGTTGGTTGGTTTCTTTTTTGCATTAATTTTTACTCCTTTAAAGCTTTCCAAATATAAAACTTTAAATTTAGTTGGTAATTTTTACACTACAGTTATTCGTGGCGTACCTGAACTATTAGTAATTTATCTTTTCTTTTTTGGGGGAAGTGGGGCCATCATGTATGTAGCTTCTATTTTTGGTTATTATGAATACATAGAAATAAATGCTTTTATAACTGGATCAATGGCAATAGGTATTATTTCTGGTGCTTATTCAACAGAAGTATTTAGAGGCGCCATACAATCAATAGATAAAGGTCAGTTTGAAGCTGCAAAAGTGCTTGGGATAAATAAGTTTGGTCAATTTTACAAAATAATACTACCCCAGATGTTAAGGCTTGCTATTCCAAACTTAAGTAATGTTTGGCAAATAACTTTAAAAGATACTTCTCTGATTTCTGTAACAGGATTGGTTGAAATAATGAGACAGTCTTATATTGCAGCAGGATCTACTAGAGATCCATTATTCTTCTATTCATTTGCTGCAGTTTTGTATCTGTTACTTACTTACGTGAGTATGAAATTAATTAACAAGTTAGAAGTCAAGTATAGTAGGGGGTATTAATGGATTTTGATTTAATGATAACTAGTTTCCCCAAACTTTTAGGAGCAACAGTAGTTACTTTAAAATTATTATCAGCATCTTTATTTTTTGGATTATTTTTAGGTCTTTTCTTTGCAATTTTAAGATTAAATAAAAATATATTTATTAACAAATTTGCATATGGTTATTCTTATATATTTAGAGGAACACCATTATTAGTACAGATTTTCATAATTTATTTTGGATTAGGACAAATTGAATATTTAAGAACAACTTTTCTATGGGTAATTTTAAAAGAACCTTACTGGTGTGCTATAATAGCATTTACTTTGAATACTGGTGCATATACCTCTGAAATTTTAAGATCAGCTTTTCAGACAATAAAACCAGGTATTATAGAAGCTGGCAAAAGTCTTGGTATATCAAATAAAATAATTTTTTATAAAATTCAAATTCCAATTGCTATTCGACAATCTCTGCCTGCATATGGAAATGAAATAATATTGATGATGAAAGGAACTTCTTTAGCAAGCACAGTAACTTTGATGGATTTAACTGGTGTAGCTAAATATATAATTTCAACAACTTTTAAACCAATTGAGGTATTTATTGTTGCTGGTGGAATTTATTTGTTCATGACTTTTATTATTCATAATGTGATTAAATATTTAGAGAAAAAGTATAGTTTTCAACAATAACAATGTTTTTATCTGATAGACAAATTAAAGATTATCAAAACGATGGTGTGATAATAATTAAAGATTTATTTAAAGATTGGATTGAGCCATTAAGAAAAGGATTTCAAAAAGTTTTAGAAAACCCAAGTATACATGGAAGAGAAAATGTAGATCACCATAATGGTAGATTCTTTGAAGATTATTGTAATTGGGAAAGGATAAATGATTTCAAAGATTGTATATTTAATTCATCTGGTGCCCAAATATTTGCTGAGGCAACTAATTCTAAATCAGTGCAAATATTTCATGAGCATATTTTCATTAAAAATCCTGGAACGGAAAAAGAGACACCCTGGCATCAAGATATGCCTTATTACTGCGTTAATGGAAATAAAACTGGAAGTTTTTGGATACCATTAGACGAAGTTGATAAGAAAAATAATCTTAAATTAATTTTAGGTTCTCATAAATGGCCAAAGTTAATTAGACCTACAAAATGGTCAAACAATGAATCTTGGTATAAAGATGATAGTTCTTTTATGGATTTACCTTTACAAGAGGAATTTGAAAAAAATATTTTAATACCAGAGTTAAATTTAGGTGATGCTGTTTTATTTAATTTTAAAATAGTTCATGGCTCATCAGGAAACAACACTTCTAAACAAAGAAGAGCTTTTTCTATGCGATTTATAGGAGATGATGTTAAGTATATTGATAGAGGAGGACCTACATCACCCCCATTTGATGGTATTAATTTAAATAATGGAGACTTGATGAGAGAAGACTGGTTTCCAAAAATTGTATATAGATAATTATTTTTTTTAATTTTAAATTTAAAAATTTTGGAATTATTTTATTTTTTAATAGCAAGTTTTTTGGTGGTTATTGTTCCTGGACCAACTGTAAGTTTAATAGTTGCAAACTCTATTAAATATGGTGTTAAGGCTGGTTTATTAAATGTTTTAGGAACACAATTTGGTGTTTTAATTTTAATTATTTTATTAGCAATAGGATTTGAATTTATTTCTCCATTTTTGAACAAAATAATAAAAATTGTTAGGATACTTGGTGCAGTCTATTTAATAATTCTAGGAGTAATTGCGCTGAAGTCCAAAATAAATTTGAACAACAACCAATCCAAAAAATATAGCAAAAGATTTTTTTTCCAAGGCTTAATAGTAATTTTAACTAATCCTAAGATTTTTTTCTTTCTTGGATCATTCTTACCGCAATTTATTAGTTTAGATAATTCGGTAAGTTATCAAATAATATATTTTGGTTTATTATTTATTCTTGTAGCTACAATTTGTGATAGTTGTTACGCTTTAATTTTTGGAAAATTTAGAGAATTGATCGTAAACAAATACTTAAAAATTTTAAATTTAATAGGTGGATCAATACTAATTTTAGTAGGAGGTTGGTTATTTTTTTATTAATTTAATATTTAGTATATTCCTTAATCTCTCTTATTTTTGATCCAGTGTGATTATTTATATCTAGCTTAATTTTAGCTCTAGTATCGTTAAAAAAATGAACATCTCTAGATAATCTTATAAAATTTTCTCCAAAATTTGAATCTTTTTCGCACATTCTTTTTTCATCTTCAATAATCCACAATTTAGAATTTATATTTTTTAAAGCTACAAAAAGTTTTGTTAATTTTTCATCAATTTTTATATTTTTTTCAAGCTCATTTTTTAAAACTTCATATTCGTCGTTAATAAACTTAAGTTTTTCAGAGTCTTTAATTTTTTCTTTTTTAATTTCTAAGATTGAAATTTTGTCTAATAGCTCACCTACTGATACTTCAACAAGAATTTTATTCATAAAACATTATACTATGTTAAGTTGTTTTAAATATGTCTAATATTTTAATTATTAAACATGGTTCATTAGGTGATATAGCTCAAGCTTGTGGTGCGATTCAAGACATTTCTGAGCATCATAAGGAAGATGAAATTCATTTACTCACAACTAAACCATATTTTGATTTATTTAAAAAAAATCCGCATATTTCTAATGTTATTTTAGATAAACGGTTATCTAGATTTAATCTTATTTATTTATATTTTTTGATGAAGAATATTAAAAAATACAAATTTTCTAAAGTTTATGATCTTCAAAATTCTAGTAGAACAGCTTTTTATAAAAAAATTTTATTTCCAAAAGTAACAAAAGATACTTGGTCATCTTCAGAAACTACTTTACCAAAGGGAACTTCAAAAAAAGATTTTGATAAAGATTCTGTTTTATCTAGATTTGACTACCAGTTAAAAAGCTCAGGCATAAATACAAATCATACTTTAAAACCTGATTTTTCATGGAGTCCATCAGACATATCTCAAATTAAAAATTATTATCAATTAGAAAAATATATTCTTCTTTTTCCCTTTTGTTCGCCTCACTTAACATCAAAAAAATGGCCTTATTATAATGAGCTAATTTCTATTATTGGTGAAAAATTAGATAATAAATTAAAAGTAGTTATTGCACCTGGACCAGATGAAATAAAAGAAGCATCAAATATTAATGCACTCTGTATTTTAGATAATGGTAAAGCTTTAGATATTTCTCAGTTAGCAACATTAATTAAAGATAGCTTATTTGTTGTTGCAAATGATACTGGACCAGCACATATGACAGCTCACTTGGGATCGAAAGGTATAGCTTTATTTGGATCTCATACAACACCTTTTAAAGTAAGCATTGAAAGAGAAAATTTTAAAGCAATACAAGTTCCAGAGTTATCCAAGCTCTCAGCAGAAAAGGTTTTTGAAAGATTATCTGAAATTATTTCTTAATTTTTAATATCTATTCTTTTTCTAATTATTTCTTTATCTAATTTCATTTCTCTGTAGGAGATAATTAAAACACCAATAAAAATAACACTTGCTCCAACCCAGGTAAATAGATCGGGTGTTTCATTAAATACATATAAGCCAACTACAGAAGCAAATACAAGACTTAGAAAAGAATAGGGTTGAGTCATACTTACATCTACCAGTTTATAAGCATGGTTAATACACAGATGCAATAATGTTCCGGATAAACCTCCAAAAAATAAATAAATTAAAGTTTGTAAGGTAGGTGTTTGCCAATTAAATAAAACAATTATAAAACTAAAAATCGTCATAAACATATAACCATAAGATAAAATCGTGATTGAACTATCATCTCTAGAAATTCTTTTGGTAATTATAATCACTACAGACCACATAAAAGATGAGGCTAGTGCCATATAAACCCCAATAGAAATATCAATAATTCCAGGTCTTAAAATTATTAACATACCAATGAAACCTAAAATTAAGGCAAAACTCCTGTATATATAAATTTTTTCTCCTAGAAACAAAACAGCTAATATTGTTACCATGAAAGGAACAACGAAAGATATTGCCGTGACTTTTTCAATAGGCATCATTACTAAAGCTGAAAAATATAAAATCATTGAAGGCAAATTTAAAACTGCTCTTAAAAAATGTTTTTTAAGATGATTTGTTTTAAAAACTGTTAATTTAGATTTTAAAATATAAGGACAAATAATTAAGAAACCAAATAAAAATCTAAAAAATCCAGCAACATAAACATTCACATCTTCTTGTGCTAACTTTAAAAATGTAAGCATCATTGTTCCAGAAAAAACAGAAATGATTATCAGTACAATTGCTTGTTTATTTTTTGACATTTAAAGATACTGGAAATATTATCTTAGTTAAGTATTTGTTTATATTGTTCAATTATATTAGACCAATAAAATTTAGATACTAGATCTTTAGCATTTTTACCGTATTCCAAATATTTTTTATTTTCTAACATTGAATTAATTGAGTAGTATACATTATCAAAATTGTTACCATCACAAATCAATCCTGTTTTCTCATGATCAATAGCATCAGATGCCCCACCATCCTTTCCACCTATAGATGGTACTCCATATTGGGCTGCTTCCACGTAAGCAATTCCAAAACCTTCAATAGATTTTTTATAAATTATTGAAGGCATTACAAATATATTAGATTTAGCAAGAAGAGCATTTTTTAAATCATCACTTATATTTTTAAAAAACATTACTTGAGCTTCAAGGTCTAATTCTTTAACCAGTTTCTTAATATTTTCTTCTTCTTCTCCGTATCCAACACAAATGTAAACAATATCAGGATAAATTTGTTTTAAGTTCCTTAAAGCCATAACTATTTTTTCATGGTTTTTACGTTTATCAAACCTTGATACTGTAATTAACCTTGGATTTTTTATTTTAAGAATGCTTTCAACTTTATCTAAAGTTTTTTTATTTAATTCTTGAGCAGGATCAACACCTGGATTTATTACAATAATTTTATTTTCATTGACACCAAGTTCTATAGCTAAATTTTTAGTAAATTGAGAATTTGCTATAACCTTAGCAACATTGTTTAAAACATTAACAACTCTTTTGTTTTGACTAGAACCTTTTGGATGATTAATTTCTTTACTATGTATTAAGCAATATTTTTTTTTTGATGTTTTAATAAGTTCTAAACTTTTCCAATGGTCAGCAATAATACCATTTATTTTATTTTCTTTGATATATTCATTTATTAATTGTGCTTTTCTGTATTTTCTAAGTAATTTAATTCCTCCAATTCTTTCGATAGAAAAAGATGATTGTTCATCAAAATCTTTATGATCCTCTACGTAATCTGCAAAAACTTTAATCATAAAGTTTTTAGACAGTTCTCTTGAAAGACCCCACATTAGACTTTGCATACCACCAAGCTCAGGTGGGAATGATCTAGTTACGATTAGATACATTAATCATACTTCCATTTAATACCACAACCCGCACTAGGTATTTGACCTTCAGGACCTTTTCCAGTTTCAGCTATTTGTCTCATAGCTGTTAGTAGATCACTTTCTCCGTCTTTAACTGGAATAAACTTTTTAAGTTCTCTTAATCGTCCTCTGTATTGAAGTTCCAGATTTTTATTATAGCCAAAGAAATCTGGAGTACATACAGCATTATATGCTTTAGCAATTTCTTGAGTTTCATCATGCAAGTAAGGAAAATTAAAATGATTTTCATTTGAAAACTTAATCATGTTATCAAACGAATCGTCTGGATAATTAACAAAGTCATTTGAGCAGATAGCAACTGTGTTGATACCAATTTTGTTTAATTCACTACTATCTTCAACTAACTCTTTTGTAATAGCTTTTACATATGGGCAATGATTACAAATAAACATTATCAAAGTTCCATTTTCACCTTTGATGTCATTTAAAGATAGAATTTTATTATCAGTAGATTTTAATTTAAATGGAATAGCTTTTTTACCAAAATCACATATTGGAGTTTGTATAGGCATAATGTAAAATATATAGATTATGTTTTATGATTTAAAAGATAAAAAACCAAAAAACTCTGGCGAAAATTGGGTGGCTCCTAATGCTACAGTAATAGGGGATGTTACTTTAGAAAAAAATACAAGTATTTGGTTTAATGCTGTACTTAGAGGAGACATTGAAAACATTCATATTGGTGAAGGATCAAATGTTCAAGATGGGAGTGTTTTACACACTGACCCAGGCTGCCCACTAAAAGTTGGAAAAAATGTAACAATTGGACATTTAGTTATGCTTCATGGATGCACTATTGGAGATAATAGCTTAATTGGAATAGGAGCTGTCATCTTAAATAAAGCAAATATTGGCAAAAATTGTATTATAGGTGCTAAAGCTTTAATTACAGAAAATAAAGTTATTCCTGATAACTCTCTAGTTGTTGGTTCACCAGGTAAAGTTATTAGAGAAGTCACAGAAGAAGAAAAAAAGGCAGTATTTGAAAATACAAAACACTATCAAGATAATTGGAAAAAATATTCAAAATCAATATTTTAATGAGAAAATTTTTAACACTAATAATATTTTTTAATTTACTAATTGTTAACATTTCATTTGCAAAAGAAATTGAATATTTATTATTTAAATCATCTAACTATGAAAAACCTAAAAATTTTGATGCATTTGTTTGGCACGAAGGTAAAAAACTTAAAATTATAAAAGGTAGAGATATAGATAATCCAAAGGATAAAATTATCGTTATATATAATCACGGTGGTTGGGGATGGAATAAAGGCTGGGGCCCGGGCTGGGATCTTTATTTAGCAAAACTTATGGCACCACAACTTTCAGGAAAAAAAATAAATGGAAAAGAAATTGTATTATGGATGAATGGAAGTTTGATAGATAAAAAAAATGATCCCTATAAAGGTAAAGAAATTGGATATGCTTGTGGGTGGAAGTTAAAGGGTGCGTGGCATCAAGAATGGCACGAGTGTGTTTTAAATGACTTCCCAACCTATTTGAGGGAAAAAAGAACTATAGAAATAATTAATTATTTTGCAGATAAAGGCACCCCTCGAGATCAAATATTTTTATCAGGCCATTCTTGCGGAGGATGGAATGCATTAAGACTAAAAGGTAAATATCCTGATGCATTTAATGCTGCAATTTCTTACATGCCTAATTGTTGGGATAGAAAGCCAAATGGACCTGTGAGAAAAATATTAATTGATGAAATGAAAACATTTAAAAAACTCGATGCAATAATTTATTCAAGTCCAGTCGACGGAGGTGAAGATTGGAAAGCAAGTTACCAAGATTTAAAATGGATAGGTGACATACCTGGTGCAAAAATGATTAAATTACCAGGTCATAATGCTAAAGGTGGTAAGGAAATATCAGTCAATGGAAAGCTTTGTGAAAATTTGCCAAGAATGCATGGTGGATGGGAAGAAGTTTGGCCAGAGGGAAAAAAGAAACTCAGAAGTGCAAAAAAATTTATTCCAGTAGATAAAAAAGAAAAAAAAGCGATGATGAAAAAAGCTAAAGGTCACAATATGTTATATCGGGAATGCTTCGACACTTATTATCCACAAATATTAGATTTTATAGCATCAAAAGTTAAATGAGAAAAATGCCAGCAGGCTACGTAATAGCTCAATTAAAAGTAACTAATCCTGAAAGTTATAAGGAATATGTTGAAAAGGTAACGCCACTTGTAAAAAAATTTGGTGGAGAATTTTTAGTAAGAGCTGGTGAATTTCAAATTTTTGATGGAGAAACAAAATTTCCTAGAATTATTATTCTTAAATTCCCTACATATGAAAAAGCATTAGAATGGTACAATTCTGAAGAATACAAACCAATAAAACAGATAAGATTAGATAATTCCGAGGGTACAAATATAATTATTAAAGGAATTTGAAAGAATAATTCATTTAGTTAAATAATAGATCATTGACTGAATAAACTATCAATCCAATTATTATTATAAATAAAATTAAAAAGGATAATTGTCCACTTAACTTCGATTTAATTTTTGTTTTACCCTCTTTAAATTTTCTAACATGAATGCTACCAAATCTCATTACAGCTAATCCTAAAATGATAATAAATGCTGCGAATATATATCCAGTAACCATCTATGGAACTAACCAAGTATCTTTATTATTTTCTAAATTAAATTTAGCTCTTCTGTGACCTTTGGCTGCTAAATAAAGCCATTCTATAGATTTTATTTTACACTGTATAACAGTAAAGTTTTTATAACCTTCTTCACTTTGTTCTTTAGTGTAATCAAAATTATCTAGTTCTGGTTTTAGTCCAGAGGTTGGCAGATCTGACTCAGTTCCAGGCCCATTATCAACTAAATAACATTTTCTACTAATATGTTGAGTTTTAGACCAAGATTCTTTTGTTACATCATTATTATGATTTATTTTGCATTCTACTTTTAATCTGACCTGTATCTTTTCATCTTTATCATAAAATAACATTGCAGCATTTTTATTAGTTTTTAATTTTTCAATTTTATCCGAACGAATATCGCTGTGGTATTGAACGATATTATTAAATTGATCTGACTTTCTAAGAACTACAATTCTACCGTCTAAATCATTTTGATTACCACAAATAAATACTGGTATTCTAAATGGGGAACTTCTATCAGTCACTGCATTATCTAGCATCGACCAAATCTTTTTTTTTATCTCAGAAAAATCCTCATAGTATGAGGGTTGCATATTATTTCCTAAATCTTCTTATTAAACTTGAGGTATCCCATCTATTACCACCCATTTCTTGAACCTCACCATAATACTTATCAACTAGTTCAGTAACTGGAAGTAGTGAGCCATTGTTTTTTGCTTCATCCATTGCTATTTTTAAATCTTTTCTCATCCAATCTACAGCAAATCCAAAATCAAATTTATCATCAATCATAGTTTTATATCTATTTTCCATTTGCCATGATTGTGCTGCTCCTTTAGAGATGACTTCAATAACATCCTCCATTTTTAGTCCAGCTTTCATTCCAAAATTAATTCCTTCAGACAATCCTTGAACTAACCCAGCAATACAAATCTGATTTACCATTTTAGCTAATTGACCACTGCCAGCTGATCCTAGTAATTTCATTTTTTTACTATAACAATCAATTTTATCTTTAGCTTTGTCGAAGTCAGCTTGATTTCCGCCTATCATTACAGTAAGAGCTCCATTTTCCGCACCAGCTTGCCCTCCAGAAACTGGAGCATCTAAAGAACCAAATCCATTTTTTTTTGCATATTCGTGTATCTCTCTTGCTATGGTAGCTGAGGCAGTTGTATTATCAATATACACAGCACCTTTTTGAATATTTTTAAAAGCACCATTTTCTCCAAAAGTTACTTCTCTTAAGTCGTTATCATTACCAACACATGTGAAAATATATTCAGCACCTATAGCAGCTTCAGCAGGTGATCCAGCCATTTTACCTTTATATTCTGAAATCCATTTTTCAGCTTTAGATTTAGTTCTATTAAAAACAGTTACATTGTGTCCGGCTTTTGATATATAACCAGCCATTGGGTAGCCCATAACACCAAGACCTATGAAAGCAACATTACAAGTCATAATTTTTTTATATGTTTAAAAGTTTAAGTTTAAAAGTAATTGTATTTGGATTTATTTTTACATTTTTTTCAAGTTTTGGACAGAGTTTTTTTCTTGGTTTGTTTAATTCTAGTATTAGAGATGCATTATCAATTACACATGGACAATTTGGCTCAATATATGCATCGGCTACATTATTAAGTAGTATTGTTTTAGTTTGGATTGGAAAAAAAATAGACGATGTAAATATATTAAAGTTTGCTTCTTATGTAATAATTTTTCTATCTGTTTCCTCCTTTATATTTTCGAAGATTTCATCAGTTATTTTTTTATTTATAGGAATTTTTTTAATGCGTTTAGCTGGACAGGGTTTATCAAGTCATACTGCCACAACAACTATATCTCGTTTTTTTGAAAAAAATAGGGGAAGAGCCTTGAGCACAGGTTGGCTGGGACTGTCATTGGCTGAATTTGTAATGCCAGTTTTAATTGTTTTTTTATTAACTTTTATCGAATGGAGAGATATTTGGGTTTCAATTTCTATTTTAGTTATAATTGTATTGCCTGTTGCAACATTCATTTTAGTAAAAGAAGTTAAACTTGATACTAGAGAGGAGTCTAAAATTGAGGAAAATAATAAAGAAATTAGACAATGGAGAAGAATAGAGGTTTTAAAAGATTATAGGTTTTATATTATATGTATGACTATGTTGGCTATGCCATGGATAGCTACAGGCTCTTTTGTTTATCAATCTTTTATATCCTCTTCTAAAGAATGGGGTCCTTATGTAATTGCACAATCATTTATGGCTTACTCAATTCTATCAGTAATTACTCTTTTCATATCTGGTTTTTTAATTGATAAATTTTCAAGTAGAAAATTATTAATATATATGAATATCCCACTTTTTTTTGCAACTATAGTTCTTTACTATTTCAATACACCACTATCTTCTTTTGTATTTTTTGGTTTACTTGGAGTAACAAATGGTCTGGCTAACGTTCTTGGTTCCTCAACCTGGGCTGAGATTTATGGTGTTAAATTTATTGGTTCCATTAAAGCCTTAACAACTGCATTAATGGTATTTTCAACAGCTTTTGGTACAGCTTTATTTGGCTTCTTGATTGATATTGGATTTACGATTGAATACATAGCTATCATTTCGGGAACTTACATATTTAGCTCAATTATCCTTCTTTATTTGGTTCAAAATAAATTAAATCCTCAATATTTATAAAATAGCCCTTGATTTTTAGAGTCTCTCTGTGTAGATACTCCGCATGGCAAGAGTTACTGTAGAAGACTGTATAGATAAAGTGGAGAGCCCTTATGAATTAGTGCTAGTTGCTAAAGAAAGAGCCACACAATTGAACACAGGTATTGAACCTACTTTAGAAAGAGATAACGATAAAAATACAGTTATTTCTTTAAGAGAAATTGCAGAAGAAAAAATAAAAGTATCTGATTTAGCTGAAAGTGCAATTTATAAACTTAGAAAACATGTTGAACAAGTTGATGATAGTGCTGATGATGATGAAGAGGTGGGTGATGATTTTGAAAACTTGTATAGAGGTGAAATCTCAAAAAGCGGAACTCCAATTTTACCATCAAAAAGAGCAAGAAAAACTCCAGAGAAAATTCAAGTTTCTAAAGAAGATTTAGCCGAATTATCAGAAACTGCTAAACCAGATGTAGATTCTTCAATTGGAGAAGAAACAATAAATGAGCAAGGTGAAGTCTCTTTAGATGAGGTGTCAGAATCTGAAAATCAAGAGTCAGATCTATCTGCAGAAGACACAGACGCTTCAAACTCATAAAAAAATAATATAAAGTTATACTATGAATAGGAAAGTATCAGTTGCTCCTATGATGGATTGTACGGATCGTCATGAACGATATTTTCTTAGATTAATATCCAAAAATACTCTTCTTTATACTGAGATGGTAGTTGATGAAGCAATAAATAGAGGAGATAAAAAAAAGTTATTAGAGTTTAATATTAATGAGAAACCCGTAGTACTTCAGTTGGGAGGCTCTTCTCCAAAACTTTTAGCTGAAGCCACTAAAGTAGGTGAAGAATTTGGTTATGATGAAATCAATTTAAATTTAGGTTGTCCTAGTAAAAAAGTAGAAAAAAATAGATTTGGTGCTTGCTTAATGAAAGAGCCAGATTTAGTGGCAGATTGTTTAAGCAAAATGCAATCAGTAACTAAACTACCAGTAACAATTAAAACAAGAATTGGTTACGATGATGTGGAGGATTACGAAAATTTATACAAGTTTATTTCTACTTTAAAAGCAACTGGGGTTAAAACTTTCATTATACATGCAAGAAAAGCAATGTTAGGAAAATTTACACCTAAACAGAATTTAAATATCCCACCATTAAAATACGAGTATGTATATAAATTAAAAGAGGATTTTCCTAACGAAGAGATAATTATCAATGGAGGAATAACTTCAGTGGATGAAATAAAGCAGCTTTTAAACAAAACTGATGGTGTAATGATTGGAAGGGCTGCGTATCATACCCCTTATTTACTAGCTGATATTGAAAGAGAAATATTTAATAATGAAGATGTACCAAGTAGACAAGATGTAATTGAACAACTTATTCCTTATGTGAAAGAAGAATTAAAAAAAGGAACAAGGTTAAATCAAATAATGAGACATACTCTTGGTTTATTTCATGGTCAAACAGGTGCAAGTTATTGGAAAAGATATTTGAGTGAAAATATGTGTGTAAGGGATGCTGATGTGAAAAAAATTGATCACATTATGGATAAAATCAAATACAACAATGTAGATACTAGAGTAGGGCAGTCTGCTTAATTCAATTTTAACGAACGAATACAGTTATATTATTTTATTAATGGCTTTAACGGCTATACCAGTAGGTTTTGTTGCAGGATTGTTTGGCATTGGTGGTGGACTTATTACAGTTCCTTTTTTATATTTTATTTTTGGTTCTTTAGGAATTGACTCACAGTATATAATGCATCTTGCAGTAGGAACTTCTTTTGCAATAATAATACCCACTTCTACAGTATCAGTTCTTACTCATAATAAATTTAAAGCTGTTGATTTTGATATTGTTAAAAATTATGGTTTGTTTGTAGTGTTAGGTGTTATTGTTGGTACTATTTTTGCAGCCTCTTTAAATACTAAATCTTTAGTTTTATTTTTCTCAATAATGATTTTATTTTTAGGAATTTACTTACTGTTAATAAAAGAAAAGAAACAAAACATAATAGTTCAAATGAAATTACATCTAAAAGTAGTGCTTGGTTTCCTTGTTGGTTTTATATCTGCTCCCATGGGCATAGGTGGAGCCGTAATGAATGTTCCAATTCTTAAATTTTTTGGCTATTCAATAAACAAAGCTATTGGAAGTGCAGCTGCTATAGGATTTTTAATTGCAGTATTTGGGGCAATAGGATTTCTTGTTTCAGGAAATTATTTAAACTCTAGTCTTCCATTAAGTATTGGTTTTATAAATATACCTGCATTTCTAATTTTTATACCAATCACAACTTTTATGGCTAGAATAGGAGCCAGAACAGTTCACAGCATTGATAAAAATAAAATTAGTAAACTTTTTGGAATTTTTCTTTTAGCAGTTTCAATTAAATTTTTTTATGAATATTTAAAATTATAACAAGCAAAAAAAAGAGGTGATTTCAGTCTCCCTCCATCACCTCACTAAACTAAACTAAGTGATTCTTTGAATATTTATGAACACTTATTAGTTGAAAATGAACTTTATTAACCATTTTAAATGATAACAATCTTGAGTTGTATTGAATTTTGTTAAAAAACTCAATTTAGCCACACATAATATTTTGTGTTATTGTTCTAATTGATACTTTTAAAAATGGTTTCAATAAAAGACATTAATAAAAATATTAAAAAAAATTTATTTGATCCTATCGATAAAACTAAAAGTAAATTTTCCTCACTTTTAAAGAATTATAAAAAAAATAAAATTAAGAATGATTTAATCTTACAAAAACAATTAGAAAGAGAAAAAAAAAGAGAATTAATTTTAGAAAAAAAATTAGTAAAAAAAGCTAAACAAGATGAACTCAAAGAAGAAAGAAAGAAAATTCTTTTTCAAAAAAAATTAATCATTGAAAATGAAAAACAAGAAAAAAAGAATCAAGAAAAAAGACAAAAAATAGAAGCCCAAAGAATTAAAATAGAACAAAAAAAAATTAAAGACGAAGAAACGAGAAAACTTAGGGAGGAGGCCATAAAGTTTAAACAAGAAGATCTAAGACTTAAAATGATGGAGAGACAAAGAATTAGAGAAGATAATTTTAGGATTAGACAAGAAGAACTAAAAAATAAAGAGCTTGAAGCTCAAAAACGTAGAGATGAAAAAGAAAAAGAAAGACAAGAAAAACTTAGACTAAAAGAAATTGAGAAAAAAAATAGACTAGAGGAAGAACAAAGATTAAGAGAAGCTGCTAGAAAATTGAAATATGAGCAAGAAAAGCTTAAAGAAATGGAAGAAAGATTAAGAGACCTGGAAACAGAAAGACGGCAAGAAATTCAAAGACTGATTTTAAAGGAAGAGACCGAACGAAGAGCCAAGGATGAGGAATTAAGAATTAAAGAAAAAGAACTTAAAGAAGCTGAACGTAATAGAATAAAAAAAGAAAATGAAAAGCATCAAAGAGAGAGAGAATTGAAAATAGAGGAGGAAAGACAAAAAAGAATTGAAGAAGAAAACGAAAGAGTCCGATTAGCTGAAATAGCTCAAAAAGAGAGAATTGAAGAGGAAAATAGACGAATGAAAGAATGGGAGAAAAAATTTGATCAGGAACAAAGACTAAAAGAAGAGGAGCTTGTCAGAAAATTTTACAGTGATGAAGTTTATGAACAAGAGAATAGCCAGAATGATGACAATTTAGAAACTAAAACTGAAGAAGATAATTTAGAAACTAAAACCGAAGAAGATAATTCAAAAAATTAAATTTTTTGATCATATTCACCGATTTTGCCAGTTTTTTGTAATAAATTGTCAATAAAATCGAATATTTTTTTCTTTCTTTGATCAGATGTTGGGCTTTCAGTAACAACAACTAAAGACGGTTTGTTTGAAGATGCCCTGATAAGTCCCCACGAACCATCATCAAATGAAAACCTAACTCCATTAACTTTTAAAATATCATTAATTGTTTGACCATCTACTTCTATTTTTTTTTCTTTTAAATCTTCAATTTGTTTAACTAGCTCCTCAACAACTAAATATTTTTCTTCATCTTTACAAAAAGGTGCCATTGTTGGTGTTTGAAATGTGTTAGGTAATTCACTAATAATTTTACTCAGCTTTTTATTTTGATTGTCTAATAAATGACATACATGAATAGCTGAATTGATACCATCATCATATCCAAAACCTAAAGGTTGATTAAAAAAGAAATGACCACTTTTTTCGAATCCTGCTAGTGCTTTTTCGGTGTTAACTTTTCTTTTAATATGAGAATGTCCTGTTTTCCAATAAATAGTTTCACAATTATTTTCTAATAAAACCTTATCTTTTGAATATAATCCTGTTGATTTTACATCTACTACAAATTTTGAGTTTTTATGTTTTCTTGATAGATTTCTAGCTATTAATAGACCTATTTTATCTGAAAAAATTTCATTTCCTTCATTATCAATAACTCCAACTCTATCTCCATCTCCATCAAAACCAAAACCTATATCAGCATTATTTTTCTTCACCACTTTAGCAATTTCATGAAGCATCTCTAAATCTTCTGGGTTTGGATTATATTTAGGAAAATTCCAATCTAAGTTACAATCTAACTCAATTACCTCACAACCAATACCTCTTAAAATATCTGGAGCAAAAACTCCTGCTGTCCCATTACCACAAGCAACTACAGCTTTAATTTTTTTTTCTATTTTATTTTTATTAATTAAGTCATCTTTATAGATTTTATCAAAATTATTTATCTGTTTTTCATTTCCTTCACCTTTAGAAAAATTTTGATTTAATGTAATTTCTTTTAATTCTTTCATTTCTTCAGGTGCGTGAGTTAGTCCTTTTTTGATACCCATTTTCACACCAGTCCAACCATTTTCATTATGACTTGCTGTAATCATAGCAACTGCATCTGCATCTAAATTAAATTGTGCAAAATAAACCATTGGAGATAAGGATAGACCCACATCTTCAATATTACATCCAGTAGATATTAATCCTTTTTTAAGAGCAGCTTTTATTTCTTCGCTATAAGATCTGTAATCATGTCCAACGATGATTCTTGGATTTTCTTTTTTAGTATGAATTTTTATTTGTGTTCCAAGTCCTTTACCAAGATTCTCTATTCCAGCTGAATTTATGTCTTTCTCATACAACCAACGAGCGTCATATTCTCTAAAACCGTAAGGATCTATTTTTATGTTTTGACTCATTAAGTATTTACTTAACCTTTTTATGTTAATTTCTTGGAAAAAATTTAATTTTTTTATTGATTATCATATTGTCGCGTTCTATAAATGTTCTGTTGTTAAAATGTTTATATAGTATATTTAAACCAAACGCCTACAACATATAGTTGTTTTCGTGCTAATAACAAATTATATTAAACTTTTATGAATAAGATTCTTTCTCAAGCCCTCAAAAAAGCTGTCTCTGAATATAGCCCAGAAGTCAAAGAAGTTTCAAAGATAAATAAACCTGACTTATTTTCATTAAATAATGACACAGAATTATTTCAAAATGACAAGGGAATCATAATTAAAATTGACCGTTCAAAAGATTCAAATCTTACTGACTTTGGTAAAGCAACTTTAAAAGACAGATACTTAGGTTTAAACGAATCTTACCAAGATTTATTTGCAAGAGTAGCTAGCACTTATGCAGATGATAATTTACATGCTCAAAGAATTTATAATTACATTAGCAACCTTTGGTTTATGCCAGCAACACCAGTTTTATCAAATGGTGGCACAAAAAGAGGACTACCAATTTCATGTTTTTTAAATGAAGCATCAGATAGCTTGGGAGGTATTCTTGATTTGTGGAGCGAGAACGTTTGGTTAGCAGCAAAAGGTGGAGGTATTGGAAGTTATTGGGGCAACTTAAGATCTATTGGTGAAAAAATTGGAAGAGTTGGAAAAACTTCTGGAATTATTCCTTTTATAAAAGTTATGGACTCTTTGACAATGGCTATTAGCCAAGGTTCACTTAGAAGAGGATCGGCTGCTTGTTATCTTCCAATTGATCATCCGGAGATAGAAGAATTTATTGAAATGAGAAGACCAACAGGTGGTGACCCAAATAGAAAAGCTCTAAACTTGCATCATGGTGTTTTAGTTTCAGATGCTTTTATGAGAGCAGTAGAAACTGATGAACAATGGGCATTGAAAAGCCCTGCTGACGGAAGTGTTCAACAAACTATTTCTGCAAGAAATTTATGGATAAGATTATTGACTGCTAGAATTGAAACGGGTGAACCATATATAATTTATATTGATACTGTTAATAGACAAATTCCTCAACATCATAAGTTAGCAAATCTTACAGTTAAAACTTCTAATTTATGTAGCGAAATAACTTTACCAACAGGAATTGATAAAGATGGAAGAGATAGAACAGCTGTTTGTTGTTTATCTTCTTTAAATCTAGAAAAGTACGATGAATGGAAAGATGATCCAGATATGATTAGTGATGTTATGAAATTTTTAGATAACGTATTATCAGATTTCATTAATAAAGCACCAGATCAATTCAAAGACGCAAAGTATTCAGCAGAAAGAGAAAGAAGTGTTGGATTGGGTGTTATGGGCTTTCATTCATTTTTACAAAAAAATAGAATTCCACTTGAGTCAGTAATGGCAAAATCATGGAATAAAAAAATATTTAAAAATATTCACGAGAAAGTTAATCAAGCATCTAAAGATTTGGCCGAAGAAAGGGGTGCTTGCCCTGATGCAGCTGAATATGGTTTTAATGAAAGATTTTCAAATAAGACAGCAGTTGCTCCAACAGCTTCAATTTCAATTATTTGTGGCGGTGCATCACCAGGAGTAGAGCCTATTGCAGCAAATAGCTATACACACAAGACTTTATCGGGTTCTTTTAACGTAAGAAATAGATATTTAGAAGAAATACTGCAAAATCACGGCAAAAATGACGATGAAACATGGTCAACAATTACTACTAATCAAGGATCTGTTAGTCATTTAGATTTCTTAACTGATTTAGAAAAAGATGTATTTAAAACAGCTTTTGAGCTTAACCAAAATTGGATAATTGAGCTAAGCGGAGATAGAACTCCATTTATTTCGCAAGCTCAGTCAGTAAATTTATTTTTACCAGCAGATGTTCATAAAAAAGAATTACATAAAATTCATTTTGATGCTTGGAAGAAAGGCCTAAAGAGCCTTTATTATTGCAGATCAAAATCAATTCAACGGGCTGAAAATATTAATGATGCGAAATCAACAGATATTATGGCCAACGTTTATAAAAATAAATCAACCAAAACTGAAGAACCAGAATATGAGGAGTGTTTATCATGTCAGTAGCTGAAAAAATAAATTCAGAAATTATACAAAATGAAAAAAAAATCTTACAACCAAAGAAAATGGGATTATTAGTTGAAAACCCAGTATACAAACCTTTTAGATATCCATGGTGCTATGATGCATGGTTAACACAACAAAGAATTCACTGGTTACCAGAAGAGGTTCCTCTTGGAGATGATGTAAGAGATTGGCAAAAAAACCTTTCACAACCTGAAAAAAATTTATTAACACAAATTTTTAGATTTTTTACCCAAGCAGATGTTGAGGTTAATAATTGTTATTTAAGACACTATACAACTGTATTTAAACCCACAGAAGTTTTAATGATGATGACTGCATTTGCTGCTATGGAAACAGTTCATGTTGCTGCTTACTCTCATTTATTAGATACGATAGGTATGCCCGAGTCAGAGTATTCAGCTTTTATGAAATATAAAGAAATGAAAGACAAATATGATTACATGCAAGATTTTAATGTAAATTCAAAGGAAGATATTGCGAAAACAGTAGCTGTTTTTAGTGCATTTACAGAAGGTTTACAATTATTTGCAAGTTTTGCAATCTTATTAAATTTTCCAAGACATAATAAAATGAAAGGCATGGGCCAAATAGTTACTTGGTCTGTTAGAGATGAAACTCTTCATTGTAATTCTATGATTAGAATTTTTAAAGAATTCATAAATGAAAATCCTGAAATCTGGACACCAAAATTAAAAAAAGAACTTTATGAAGCTTGTAGAACTATTATTGAACATGAAGATGCTTTTATTGATCTAGCTTTTGAAATGGGCCCAATGGAAGGTTTGACAGCTCAAGAAGTTAAAGATTATATTAGATTTATTGGTAATCGAAGACTAGTACAATTAGGTTTAGAACCTATTTATGATATTGAAAAAAATCCTTTGACATGGTTAGACACAATGCTTAACGCAGTTGAGCATATGAATTTCTTTGAGGGTCGTGCAACAGAATATTCTAAAGCATCAACCCAAGGAACTTGGGCAGAAGCATTTAGCTAAATGAAAAATGTATAAAAAATATCTAATTATTTTTTTTTATTTATTTATTACGTCATGCAATACTGTTACGGGAACAATAGAAGGTACAGCTCTTGGAGTTGTTAAAGATGTTAAAACAACATATCACTATTCAACATGTGTTTTTACTAAAACTACGTGTGGAGATTTAGACTTAGATTAAGTTATCTTTGATTAAGTTGAACAACTTTTCGATGTTTACTACCTTTGTAGCTTGCTAATGGTCTAATTAGCTTGTTGGCAGCATGCTGCTCCATTATGTGAGCAGACCAACCAGTAATTCTTGAAATTACAAATATTGGAGTAAAAAAATCCGTATCAAAACCCATAAGATGATAAGTGGGGCCAGTTGGATAATCTACGTTAGGGTGTATATTTTTCCTCTTGATCATTACTTTTTCAACGATGTCATAGATTTTTTCAAATTTTTTATCTTTTTTAAGTTTAGCAACTTTACCAAAGTATTTCCTCATAGTTGGAACTCTCGAGTCTCCTGATTTATAAACCCTATGTCCAAATCCCATGACTAAATCTTTATTTTTAAGTGCATTGTTAATCCATTTTAATGCATTTTCTGGCTTTTTAATTTTATTCATCATATGCATCACTTCTTCATTAGCACCACCATGAAGAGGACCTTTTAAACTAGCAATAGCACCAGTAATTGCACCGTGTATATCAGATAAGCTACTAGTTATGGTTCTAGCTGTAAAAGTTGAAACATTAAAACTGTGTTCGGCATATAAAATTAACGATACATCAAAAGCTTTAACGATTTCTTTATGAGGTACTTTACCAAAACACATATAAAAAAAGTTTTCAGCAAAGGTTAAATTTTTCTTTGGTTTAATAATTTTCTTTCCTTTTCTTATTCTATAAAAAGCAGCCAATGCAGTTGGAGTTTTTGAAAAAATTCTTAATGCTTTTCTCATATTTGCCTCAGTAGAAGAATCTGTAGTTTCTTTATCTTCTAATCCCATTACACTTACAGCAGTTCTTGCTACATCCATTGGATGTGATTTTTTTGGCATATGTTTTATAATTTCATATAAATTTTTTGTAAGTTCTCTATTGTTTTTTTCTTCTTTTTCAAAATTTTTAAGTTCTATTGAATTAGGAAGATCTTTATTTAATATTAAATAGGCAACCTCTTCAAACCTACAATATTCACATAAATCTTGAGCAGCATATCCTCTATAAGTAAGAGAATTTATTTCTGGCATTACTTTTGAAACTTCAGTTTCATCTACAACTATTCCTAGTAAGCCTTTTTTAATATCATCGCTCATTATTCATGTCCTTCCGTACTAAAATTATAAATTTTTTCATCTAATGAATTATATTTTTCGTAATCGACTAATTCATAAAGTCTTTTTCTAGTTTGCATTTTATCAATAATATTGTTTTGGTGTCCATTTGCATAAATGTCTCTTAAACCATCTTCCACATTCTTCATAGCTAGTCTTTGCGTAGTTACTGGATAAATCACAATATTATATCCAAGATTTTCTAATTCTTTGTAGTTAAATAATTTTGATTTACCAAATTCAGTCATATTAGCTAATAAATAACCGGATAATTCCTTACGGACTTTTTCAAAATCTTTTTCATCTTGAAGAGCTTCTGGAAATATAATTTCAGCACCTGCATCAATGTAGGCTTTGCATCTTTCAATCATTTTATCAATACCCTCAACACTTTTAGCATCTGAACGTGCAATTATTTTAAAATTTTGATCTTTTTTTGCACCAACACATTCTTTAATTTTTTTAACCATGTCATTTGTTGAAATAAGTTCTTTATTTTCAAGATGCCCACATCTTTTTCTCTCAATTTGATCCTCTATATGAACTCCTGTTATTCCAAATTCCTCAAATGTTTCTATAGTTTCTTTACAAGATTTAAATCCTGTATCTATATCAACTATTGTTGGAAGATTAGTAACTCTAGAAATTAAATATGATCTTGTGCTAACATCCTGCAGTGTTGTTAAACCAATATCAGGAAAACCAAGGTCATTAGCCATTACCCCACCAGAAACGTAAACTGCATCATATCCAATTTCTTCTATTAATTTAGCTGTTAGTGGATTGTATGCACCTGGAACTCTCAATATTTTATTTGATTTTAATTTTTGATTAAAATCTAACCTCTTTTGACTTGGCTCTTTTTCTACAAAGTGCATTAAAAAATTCCTTTTTTATTATTTTGTTTTAATTTGCTTTTTCTTACTTCGATATTCAATTTATGCAGTTGACCAGATTTTAAATTTCTTAAATTTTGTACTGTTTTTAAAAAACGATTGCTTTCTTTTTTATCCAAAATACTTTCAGTCAAAGTTAAAAATTTATTTATATAATTTTGTCTCTTAAATGGTCTTGCTCCATATGGATGTGCATCAGCTCTATCTAATTCTTCTGTGATTTTTTTTCCGTTCTTAAGCATTACAACAACTTTAGCTCCAAAAGACTTATTTTTTGGATTTGGGTCGTGATATTTTTTTGTCCACTTTTTATCTTCATATGTTTTTATTGATCTCCAAATTTTGATTGTACTTTTTCTTTTAGCTCTAGCTTTTGTATAAGATTTAATATGATGCCAATTTCCATCTTCTAAAGCTACAGCAAATATATACATGATAGAATGATCTAGTGTTTCTCTGCTAGCATTAGGGTCCATTTTTTGTGGGTCATTAGCACCTGTTCCAATTACATAATGAGTGTGATGACTTGTAAAAATATCAATCTTTTTAATAAGATTTAAATTAGTGATTTTAGCTTTTAGCTTTTTGGCTAAATCTATTAATGCTTGAGATTGATATTCAGCGGAATACTCTTTTGTATATGTTTCTAAAATAGCTTTTTTACTCTCACCTTTTTTTGGTAATGGAACTTTGTACTTAGCATTTTTTCCACCCAATATTCTTGCTATTACACTATCTTCGCCCTCATATATTGGGCTGGGTGCACCTTCACCTCTCATAGCTCTATCCACAGCTTCAATTGCAAGCTTACCTGCGTGAGCTGGTGCATAAGCTTTCCAACTTGAAATTTCTCCTTTTCTAGATTGTCTTGTAGATATTGTTGTGTGTAGAGCTTGTTGAACGGCTTGATATATAGTTTCAGTATTTAATTTTAACATTGTTCCTAATCCTGCAGCTACACTAGGCCCTAAATGAGCAATGTGATCAACTTTATGTTTATGCAAACAAATACCTTTGACTAGATTAACTTGAACTTCATATGCAGTAATAATTCCTCTCAACAAATCTAATCCACTTTTTTTATTTTGTTGCGCTACACTTATAAGAGGAGGGATATTATCACCTGGATGACTATAATCTGCGGCTAAAAAAGTATCATGAAAATCTAATTCTCTAACAGCAGTTCCATTAGACCATGCAGCCCATTCGCAATCAAAGTTTAATTTTGAGTTGACACCAAATAGCGTTGCACCTTTTTTTCTACTGTGTTTTAAAGCCATTTCTCTTGATGATATTACAGGCTTTCTATTTAACGAAGCAATTGCTACTGATGCATTATCAATTATTCTATTAATAACCATTTCAATAGCGTCTTTATTTAATTTAGCGTTGTCGCTAGCTATTTCTGCAATTTTCCAAGCAAGCTGTTTCTTCTTTGGAAGATTTATTTTTGACGGATATACTTTAATTGTATGTAATAACAAAATTGCTCCTAATTTGTGATTTTGTTTTAATAGTTAAATTAAATTAATCAATATTAAAGATATTTAGATACTATTTTTTCAATACCTATAAAGTCTTTTATCAAGTGATTATGATAAATCTCATTTGATCTTTTTTCTGTATATCCATATTTCAATAAAATTATTGGTATTTCAGCAGCTTTTGCAGCATTAGCATCTGTCTCACTATCACCAATCATCAAAGATTTATTTTTATCACCTTCTAATATTTCAATAACAGTTGTCAAATGTCTAGGGTCTGGTTTACAATAATCAAAAGTATTGTATCCCGCAACGTATTCAAAGTAATCATAAATTCCAATTTTTTTTAAAAGATCAACAGCCAAATGTTCAGTTTTATTAGTACATACTGCCATTGAAATATTTTTATTTTTACACCAATTTAAAAATTCCTTTACACCGTTGATTAATTTACTTTCATGTAAAATATTTTTTCCATAATAAGATAAAAATTCATCAGTCATTTTGTTTTGAATTTTTTCATCAAACCACTTCCACTGACCATTAGCTTTTGCCATCATTGCTTTTGCACCTTTACCTACAGCATTTTTTAATTCACCTAAAGTTTTTGTAGGATAACCAAATTTTTTCATTACATGATTATGTGCATTTATTAAATCTGGCGCTGTATCTATTAAGGTACCGTCTAAATCAAATAAAACTGTAAATTTCTGTCTCATTATTAAAGTATTTTAAAGAAATAAATTGTGAATTAATCAAGGTATATACTTAATGTAAATAATATCAAAATGAAAGATACAACTCAAAAAAAACTAAGAAGTAAATTTATAAAATCAGGTGTCAAAATGATAGGCCCTGAAACTGTTTTTTTTTCAAATGATACAAAAATTGGTAAAAATGTTTTAATTGAACCCTATGTTGTAATTGGCCCTAAAGTAAAAATTGGAAATAATGTCATTATAAAGTCATTTTCTCATCTTGAATCTTGCCAAATTGAAAAAAAAGTTGAAATCGGTCCTTATGCAAGAATAAGACCTGAAACAATTTTAAAAGAAGGATCTAAAGTTGGTAATTTTGTTGAAATTAAAAAAAGTATTGTTGGAAAAAAATCCAAAGTAAATCATTTATCATATGTTGGTGATACAAATATTGGAAGGTCTGTTAATATTGGCGCAGGCACAATTACTTGTAATTTTGATGGAGCAAACAAAAATAAAACTAAAATTAAGGATAAAGTTTTTATAGGATCTAATTCATCACTTGTTGCACCTGTTACAGTAAATAAAAATAGTATAGTTGGTGCTGGTTCAGTTATAACAAAAAATGTTAAAGCTAAGTCTTTGGCTTTAACAAGATCACCACAATTTGAAGTAAAAAATTACAAGAGAAAGAAAAAATAATCTATGTGTGGAATTATTGGAATATCAAGCAACAAACCTGTTTCAGCAAATATAATTAACTCTTTAAAAAAATTAGAATATAGAGGTTATGACTCTGCAGGTATAGCAACTCTTTTCAATGGAGATATTAATGAAGTAAAATCAGAGGGTAGAGTAGATAATTTAGAAAATAATTTTGATTTAAAAAATTTAAAAGGGAATATTGGAATAGGCCATGTTAGATGGGCAACTCATGGTATCCCTAATAGTGTAAATGCTCATCCACATTCATCTCACAATGTTTCAGTTGTTCATAATGGAATTATTGAAAATTCTACAATGTTAAAAAAACATTTAATTAATAAAGGTCATAAATTTAAATCTCAGACAGATACAGAGGTAATCGCTCATTTAATAACAGAAAATTTAAAAACTACAGAACTAGAAGAGGCTATTACAAAAACATTAAAACAACTTCATGGGAGTTTTGCTCTTGGAATAGTATTCAAGGATATGCCTGATTTAATTGTTGGTGCAAGAAGAGGTTCACCTTTGGCTGTTGGTTATGGTCCAAATGAAAACTATCTTGGATCAGATTCTTACGCATTAAAATCTATGACAAATAAGATCACATATCTTGATGATGGTGAATTTTGTATTGTTAAAAAAGATCAGGTCCTCTTTTTTAATGAAGAAGGTAAAACAGTTAATAAAAAAATATTAGAATTATCATCAAATGAAACAAGTTACGATAAAGGTGATTTTA
Organism: uncultured Pelagibacteraceae bacterium; assembly: GCA_902595795.1. Lineage (GTDB taxonomy): Bacteria > Pseudomonadota > Alphaproteobacteria > Pelagibacterales > Pelagibacteraceae > Pelagibacter. The sequence continues at coordinate 12,055 of CACJRK010000011.1, read as the reverse complement.
AACATTTTATGGCAAAAGAAATTGAAGAGCAGCCAACAACAATTAAAACAGGTATAAAAGAATACATAGATAATTTTAACAAAGAGATAAATATTTTTAATTTTCCTTGGAAAATTGAAGAGATTCAATCAATAACTTTAATAGGATGTGGAACCGCATATCATTCATGCTTAATGGCAAAATATTGGTTTGAAGAATTAACAACCTTAGATGTAAGTATAGATATAGCCTCAGAGTTTAGATATAGAAAAAATAGATTTAAAAATGATAACTTATATATCTTTGTTTCACAATCTGGAGAAACAGCAGATACTTATGCGGCTCTAGATCTATGTAACAAACAAAATATGAAAACATGTGCTGTTGTTAACGTAATTGAAAGCTCAATAGCGAGGGACACTAATTTTGTATTGCCAATTCATTGTGGACCTGAAATTGGAGTTGCATCAACAAAAGCATTTCTCGGTCAAATACTTGTTCTGTATATTTTGGCTTTAAAACTTGGATCAATGAGAAATGAAATTGAAAAAAAAGAATATCAAGAAAAAATTAAAGACTTAAAAGATTTACCAGGATTAATAGAAAAAACTCTATTACATGATAATAATATTCAGGCAATATCCTCAACATTTAATGAAGCAAAAGGTTCAATGTTTTTAGGAAGAGGTTATTCATATCCGATAGCTTTAGAGGGTGCATTAAAACTTAAAGAACTTTCTTATGTTCATGCTGAGGGATATCCAGCAGGTGAAATGAAACATGGACCCTTAGCTTTAATTGAAGAGGGAATGCCTGTTGTAGTTTTAGCGCCAAGAGATAGTTATTATAAAAAAACAATTTCAAATATGCAGGAAGTTATTGCAAGAGGAGCAAAGGTATTATTAATAACAAATAAAAGTAAAGATGAAGTTGTTTCTGAAAATATTTGGGAAACTATTGAAGTCGAGAATACAAATAATGACTTACTTCCATTCCTTTTGACTATTCCACTTCAAAAATTAGCTTATTATTCTGCTTTAAAAAAAGGTTATGACATTGATAAGCCTAGAAATTTAGCTAAATCTGTCACTGTTGAATAAACTGTAAACTCTGTTAGAACACTTACAGGTTGAATATGAAAAGTTGGAAAAAAAATAGTTGGAGAAAGTATCCAGTAAAACATATTCCAGAATATCCAGATAAAAAAGAACTGGATAAAGTTTTGGATAAGATAGGAACATTTCCTCCGTTAGTGTTTGCTGGAGAAACAAGACACCTTAAAAGTCAGTTAGCTGATGTTGTAGATGGCAAAGCATTTTTACTTCAAGGTGGTGATTGTGCCGAGAGTTTTGCAGAATTTCATCCAGATAATATAAGAGATACATTTAAATTAATGTTGCAAATGTCATTGGTTTTGACTTATTCAGCATCATTACCAGTGGTAAAAGTTGGAAGAATAGCTGGGCAATTTTCAAAACCTAGAAGTTCTCCATCAGAAATCAAAGATGGTGTAGAATTACCAAGTTACTTAGGTGACAACATAAATGCAATGGAATTTAGTGAAAAAGCAAGAGTTCCAGATCCTAAAAGATTGTTTAAAGCTTATTCGCAATCAGCTGCAACCCTTAATCTTATTAGAGCTTTCTCGAAAGGAGGTTTTGCAGATTTAAATAAAGTCCATTTATGGAATTTAGATTATATTAAAAGAAGCCCACAAGATAAAAAATTTAAAGATCTTGAAGATAAAATTGCTGATGCTATAGCTTTTATGAGAGCTTGTGGAATTACCTCAGATTTTAACAATAGGTTGTATACAGTAAATTTTTGGACATCACACGAAGCTTTGCTACTACCTTTTGAGGAGTCTATGACAAGAACAGACTCTACTACTGGCGAGAATCACGATACATCAGCTCATTTTGTTTGGATTGGAGATAGAACAAGACAGCTAGATGGTGGTCATGTTGAATTTTGCAGAGGAATTGAAAATCCAATAGGAATTAAATGTGGACCAACTTTAAAAGCTGATGATTTAATTAATCTTTGTAATCGTATTAATCCAAAAAATGAAAAAGGCAAAATTACTTTAATTTCTAGATTTGGAGCAGATAATGTTTCAAAATTTTTACCAAAATTAATTAGAGCTATAAAAAAAGAGGGATTAAATGTGATTTGGTCTTGCGATCCTTGTCATGGAAACACAATTAAAGCTGCGACAGGATTTAAAACAAGACCATTCAACAGTGTTTTAAAAGAAGTAAAAGAAGTTTTTGCATGCCACCAAAGTGAAGGAAGTTATGCGGGAGGTTTACACATCGAATTGACTGGTCAAGATGTAACTGAGTGTATAGGAGGTGCTCAAAAAATATCTGAAAAAGATTTATCTTCCAGATACCATACGCACTGTGATCCAAGACTTAATGGAAATCAAGCTTTAGAATTGGCATTTTTAATATCAGACGAGATTAAAAAGAATAGCTCTTATTCAAAAAATGCAAACAGAGCGGCATCTTAATACATTGTAAAATTTTAAATAATAAATATTAAAATAGTATGCAAATTTCTGAAAAAGTTAAATTTATCTCTAATTGGATTAAGAGCTATGTTGACAATATGCCAACTAAGGCAGAGTCATTAGTCATAGGAATTTCTGGAGGAATTGATTCATCAGTATCAAGTACACTTAGTGCTATGACTGGTTTAAAAACTATTGTTTTATCTATGCCAATCAAACAAAAATCTCATCAACATGATTTAAGTTTAAAACATCAAGAATGGTTAATTAAAAAATTCAAAAATGTAGAAGCACATACTATTAATCTAGACGAGCTTTTTTTAGCATTTAATGCTAGCTTATCAAAATTTGATAGTGAGCATGGAATGGCTAATTCAAGAGCTAGATTAAGAATGACTACTCTTTATCAGGTAGCAGCAGCTAATAAAGGAATCGTTGTAGGAACTGGAAACAAAGTTGAGGATTTTGGTGTTGGATTTTATACTAAATATGGTGACGGTGGAGTTGATATTTCACCAATAGCTGATTGTAATAAAACCCAAGTCTGGGAGTTAGGAAAAGAACTTGGTATTTTACAAGAAATTATTGATGCACCTCCAACTGATGGATTATGGGATGATGGTAGAACTGATGAAGGTCAACTTGGATTAAAATATAATGAATTAGAAGAGGCCATGGAGAATCCAAATTCTCCGAATCGTGTTCAATACGAAAATATTAGAAAACAAAATATGCATAAAATGGAGCCAATTCCTGTATGCATAATTCCAAATTAATCAAATAGATTCACAAATCTATAATTTAAGTATATTTCTCAACTATGAGTTTAGATATTTTTTTAACAAATAATCTTACTAACAAAAAAGAAAAATTTATTCCTCAGGATAAAAACAACGTAAGAATGTATGTTTGTGGTCCAACTGTTTATGATGATCCACATATCGGTAATGCTAGACCGCTAGTAGTATTTGATATTCTTTTTAAAATTTTAAAAAATGAATATCCAAATGTAACTTATGTAAGAAATATTACAGATGTAGATGATAAAATAATAAAATCATCAAAGGAAAATAATATTTCTATTTTAGATCTTACAAAAAAAATTACTCAAAACTTTAATCATGATTGTATTTATTTAAATTGTGAAAAACCAAGTCATGAACCTAAAGCAACTGAGCATATTTCTGAGATGACAGAAATGATCACTGAATTAATTAAAAAAGGATTCGCATACGAAAATAAGAAGCATGTTTATTTTGAAGTAAAAAAATTTAAAGATTATGGGAAGTTATCAAACAAAAAATTAGATGAATTGGTTGCAGGATCAAGGATTGAAGTAAGTGATAATAAAAAAAATCCTGAGGATTTTGTTTTGTGGAAACCATCAGAAACAGACGAGCCATCATGGGACTCACCATGGGGAAGAGGAAGACCTGGTTGGCATTTAGAATGTTCAGCAATGTCTAAAAAATATTTAGGAAAAGAATTTGATGTTCATGGAGGGGGTGTTGACTTGTTATTTCCTCATCATGAAAATGAAATTGCACAATCGAGATGTGCAAATGATAGCAAAGTATTTGCTAATTATTGGTTGCATAATGCCTTTATTACAATGTCCAATGAAAAAATGGCAAAGTCTCAAGGTAATATTTTAAAAATTAAAGATTTTAAAAATAATAAAAGTGGTCAAGTTTTAAGACTGGCTTTAATGAGCGCACATTACCGGCAACCACTTGATTGGAATGATAAACTTTTAGAAGACTGTGAAAATATAATTAGCAAATGGTATAATGTTTATTTAAACATTGAAACAAAACTTAAAATTTCAGAAGAAATTCTAAAACCTCTTTTCGATGATTTAAATACACCAGGCTATATTGCCAATTTGCATAAATTATATGAGAAAGCATCAAAAGGTTCTGATGAAGATAAAAAACTATTTATTTCTGCATGTCATTTTATTGGATTATTAAATGAAACTAAAGAAGATTGGCTTAAATTTAAGAAAAGCAAAGTATCACTTTCTGAAAATGAAATTTTAATTAAAATTAATCAGAGAAATGAAGCTAGAGTTAATAAAAATTATGAGGAAGCTGATAAAATAAGAGATGAGCTTTTAGATAAAGGTGTTTTAATAGAAGATAAAGATGGTAAAACAACTTGGAAATTTAAATGAGTAAGGAAAGACTATATATTTTTGACACTACATTAAGAGATGGTGCTCAAACACAGGGTGTTGATTTTTCAATTGATGATAAAGAAAAAATATCAAATTCATTAGAAGCTTTAGGTGTTGATTATATTGAAGCTGGCTGGCCAGGAGCCAACCCAACAGATACTGAATTTTTCAATAAAGATCATGGTTTTAAAAATGCAAAACTTACAGCTTTTGGCATGACAAAAAAATCAGAGCATAGTGCTGAAAATGATCCTATGTTAGCATCCTTGATTAATTCAAAAAGTTCCTCGGTTTGTCTATTTGGAAAATCTTGGGATTTTCAAGTTAGTGTAGCCCTTGGAATAACTAATGAGGAAAACTTAGAAAACATTAGTGAAAGTGCAAAACACATAGTGAGTTCAGGCAAAGAATTTATGTTTGATGCAGAGCATTTTTTTGATGGATACAAATCTAATCCTGATTATGCTTTAAAGTGTTTGAAAGCAGCATACGACCAAGGGTCAAGATGGATTATTTTATGTGATACAAATGGTGGAACCCTTCCTCATGAAGTAACAGAAATTGTATCTGAAGTTAAAAAGCATATCCCAGGAGAAAATTTAGGTATCCATGCTCATAATGATACAGATAATGCTGTAGCAAATAGTTTGGCCGCAATTCAAGCTGGTGTTAGGCAAATTCAAGGAACTATAAATGGACTAGGAGAAAGATGTGGTAATGCAAATTTAATGTCTTTAATTCCATCATTATTTTTAAAAAAAGACTTTAGTGAGAAATTTGAACTTAATATTAGAAGAGAAAATCTAAAGAATTTAACACAGTGTTCTAGATTATTGGATGAACTATTAAATAGAAAACCTAACAAACATTTACCTTATGTAGGAGCTTCAGCTTTTTCACATAAAGGAGGTATGCATGTTTCAGCAGTTCAAAAGGATCCAAAAACTTATGAACATATTGATCCCGAAGAAGTCGGGAATTCAAGAAATATTGTAGTTTCTGATCAAGCGGGACAATCTAATATAATGTCAAGATTAAAATCAATTGGTATACAGATTGAAAAAAATGATCCAAAAATTAAAAAACTTTTAGCAGAAGTTAAGGACAGAGAATTTATTGGATATAGTTATGATGGAGCAGATGCTTCATTTGAATTATTAGCCAGAAGATTGATGGGTAATATTCCAAGATACATCTTAATTAATGAATACGATGTTTCAGTTAAAAAAGATAACACAGGTGAAATTGTTTCACATGCCAAAGCACATTTAGAAGTTGATGGTCAAAAAATATTGTGTGAAGGACAGGGTAACGGTCCAGTTAATGCACTTGATAATGCAATAAGAAAAAATGTAAATAAACTTGCAAAATATTCAGATTATTTAAAAGACTTAAAATTAGTTGATTATAAAGTAAGAATTTTAAATACAGGTACTGAAGCGGTGACTAGAGTTTCAATCGAAAGTACAGACTCCAAAGGCGTTAATTGGTTCACTATAGGTGTTTCTCCAAATATAATTGATGCATCATTTAAAGCTTTAGTTGATAGTTTGGATTATAAATTATTTAAAGATAAGGCTCCAGCTAGTCTATAAATTTGATCTATCATAAATGATGTTATCAAATAATATTACTTTCATTTTACATAAGCCTCAACTTTCAGAAAATATTGGTGCATGCGCAAGAGGAATGAAAAATTTTAATTTTAATAAACTTACTATTGTTGATCCTAAACCAATATTTCCAAATGATAAAATTCTAGCAACGTCAGTAGGGGCAAAAAATGTAATTAATAAGAGTAAAGTATTTAATAATTTAGAACTAGCATTAAAAAATATAGATTATGTAATTGCGACATCTGCAAGATTTAGAAATAAAAATATCAAACATATTCAATTAGAGGATTTAAAAAAAATTAATTATAAAAAGAAAGTAGCCTTTTTATTTGGATCAGAGGCATCTGGTCTATCAAATAACGAAATAAGCTATGCAAATTATACTCTTCAAATTCCAACAAATCCTGACTTTAAATCATTAAATTTATCTCACAGCCTAATAATAATTGCACAATATGTATCAAGTATAATTAATGCAAAAGTATCCTCTTTTAACAAATCTAATAAAATTAAATCAGCCTCTAAAAGAGAGATAGTTGCTATGGCAAATCTATGTATTAAGAACCTTGAAGATATTAATTTCTTTAAAACAAAAGAGAAGAAGCCAATAATGCTTGAAAACTTGAGGAATATTTTTTATAGGATGGAATTATCAACTAAAGAAACACGTATTTTATCTGGTGTATTTGCAAGTTTAGGTAAAAAACGTTGATTGACAAAATTAAGAGTAAGTTTATAAAGCCCACTATCAAATGACAAAAAGATTAAACTCTAAACATAAAGTAGATAGAAGATTAAAAGTAAATCTATGGGGTAGACCCAAAAGTCCATTTAATACAAGAGCCTATGGACCAGGCCAACATGGTCAAACAAAACAAGGTAAACCCTCAGATTATGGAATTCAGTTGCAAGCTAAGCAAAAATTAAAAGCTTACTATGGTAATATCAACGAAAGACAATTTAGAAATATTTATAAAAAAGCAGTGATGCTTAAAGGTGATACAGGAGAAAACTTAATCGGCCTTCTTGAAAGAAGATTGGATGCTGTCATTTACAGAGCAAAATTTGCAACAACGATTTTTTCTGCTAGACAATTAATAAACCATAGTCATGTAAGAGTTAACGGTAAAAAGGTTAACATTGGAAGTTACTTAGTTAAAGAAGAAGATACAATTGAAATTAGAGACAAATCTAAACAACTTGCAATTATTGATATCGCCTTAGCTAATAAAGAGAGAGAAGCTCCAGAATATATTCAAATGGATGAAAAAAATAAAAAGTTTAAATTTGTAAGGATTCCAAAATTTGAAGAAGTTCCTTATCCAATTGTAATGGAACCTAACTTAGTGATTGAATATTATTCAAGATAATTAATTCTTAGCTTTAAAATTTATATTTTTGCTTTCAAAAAGTTTTTCTAACTCACCACTTTCATACATTTCTTTAACTATATCACAACCACCAATAAATTCATTTTTGACATAAAGCTGAGGTATAGTTGGCCAGTCACTAAAAACCTTAATTCCTTCTCTTAAATTTTGATTTTCTAAAACATTTACACCTTTAAAGTTTACCTCAAGAATTTTTAGTATATTAGTAGTAGCCATTGAAAATCCACATTGTGGAGCATCAGGTGTACCTTTCATAAATAAACAAACTTCGTTGTTTTCAATTTCATTTTTAATTAAATCATTTGTTTGTTGATCCATTTAGCTCTCCTTTGTTTTAATTGCTAATGCATGTAGTTCATTACCCATTCTACCTTTTAATGAATTATAAACCATTTTATGTTGCTCAATTTTACTTTTTCCAGAAAATTGAGATGAAGTAACTGTTGCTGAATAATGATTTCCATCACCTGCCAAATCTTGTATCTCTACTATGGCATCTGGCATTGCCTCTTTTATAAAACTCTCAATTTCTTTTAAATCCATTGCCATTATTTACTCATATAGTTTGTAAGCCAACTTTTATTCGAAGTTGATAATTCGTCAATTGTAACTTTTGTCTTGCTGTTAATATATATATTTTTTTCTGTAATTGTGCCAAGTTCATCAAAATGGACCGCATTTTTATTCAATATATCAGCTACTTTTTTAAAATCCTTTTTGTTTATTTCAACAATATATCTACCTTGATCTTCGGCAAATAAGTACTCTATTTCATTAATTAAATATTTAGGTTTTTTAATATTTATTCCCTTTTTTCCTTTAATACACATTTTTGCAACCGCAGTAATTAAGCCACCTAAAGAAACATCATGAGCACTCTTTATTAAATTGTTATCAATTAATTTTAGTAATGTTTCTCCATTATTTTTTTCATTAAATAGATTTACCTCAGGTGGAGGTCCATTTTTTTCATCTAAAATATTTCTTGCAAATAAACTTTGATCAATATGTCCTTCAGTTTTACCAATTACTAAAACTAAACTATCAACTTCTTTAAATTCCATAGTGATCATTTTTTTAAAATTTTTGATCAACCCAACTCCACCAATTGCAGGAGTAGGTTTTATGCCTTCATCCTTAGTTTGATTATAAAAAGATACATTTCCAGAAACCACTGGGAACTTTAAATATTCACTTGCTTCACCAATACCTTCAACACATTCAACAAACTCACCCATATTTTCTTCATTTTCAGGACTACCAAAATTTAAACAATTTGTGATAGCAATTGGTTTAGCGCCAACAGATATAAGATTTCTGAAACTTTCACAAACTACTTGTTTTCCACCAGTTAAAGGGTGTGCCCAACAATAAACAGCAGAAGAATCTACAGAAGCAGCTACTGCTTTATCTGTTCCATGAACTCTTACAACACCTGCATCTCCACCAGGTTTCTGAATAGTATCTCCCATTACGGTATGATCATATTGTTGCCAAATCCATTCTTTACTACATACATTTGGGTTTGCTAAAATTTTTTTTAAAGAATCAATAATTTTTAAATGTTTAATATCTTCTTTTTTAATCTTATTTTTTTTAGGAAGTTTTGTTTTTTTCCATTTCCGATCATACATAGGTGAGTTTTCTACTAGAGTATTTACTGGAATATCTGCAACTTTCTCTTCATCAAAATAAAGTTCTATTTTTTTTGATTTAGTAGTCTTACCAATTACCGCAAAATCTAAGTTCCATTTATCAAATATTTTTTTCGCTTGTTCTTCTTTACCATTTTCCAAAACTATCAACATTCTTTCTTGGCTTTCAGATAGCATAATTTCATAAGGTGTCATCTTAGATTCTCTGCATGGTACTTTGTTTAAATTAATTTCAATTCCAAGATTTCCTTTTGATGCCATTTCAATACTTGAAGAAGTAAGACCTGCTGCACCCATATCTTGAATAGCTATAATTGAGTCTCCTGCCATTAGCTCTAAACAAGCTTCAAGTAAAAGTTTTTCAGTAAATGGATCTCCAACTTGAACAGTTGGTTTTTTTTCCTCAATTTTTTCGTCAAAACTTGCTGAGGCCATACTTGCTCCATGAATTCCATCTCTTCCAGTTTTAGATCCAACATAAATAACTGGTTTGTTTAAACCTGCGGCTTTAGAATAGAAAATCTTATTTTTTTTAACCAATCCTAATGTCATTGCATTAACCAGAATATTTCCATTATAGGAACTATCAAAACTTGTTTGACCAGCGATAGTTGGAACGCCCATGCAGTTTCCATAACCACCTATGCCATGAACTACACCTCTTAATAAATTTTTAGTTTTTTTATTTTGAGGTGATCCAAAATGTATTGAGTTCAAGTTAGCTATTGGTCTTGCACCCATAGTAAATACATCACGCATTATTCCCCCAACTCCTGTCGCAGCACCTTGGTAAGGTTCAATAAATGAAGGGTGATTATGACTTTCTATTTTAAAAACAATTGCATCATTGTCTTCGATATCTATAACACCTGCGTTTTCCCCAGGACCCTGAATAACTTTCTTTCCTTTAGTAGGCAGTTTTTTTAAATGTAATCTTGATGATTTATAAGAACAATGCTCATTCCACATTGCAGAAAAAATTCCTAGTTCTGTAATATTAGGAGTTCTTTTTAATAGCTTACAAATTTTAGCGTATTCATCTTTCTTTAAACCATGATCAATTGCAATTTGTTCGTTAACAATCATTTTAAATTGTTTATTAAATTTTTAAAAAATAATGATCCATCCTCACCAGATAGAGATGTATCAATCATTCTTTCAGGGTGGGGCATCATTCCTAGAACATTTTTTTCTTTATTAAATATACCGGCAATATTTTTTATTGATCCATTAGGATTAAATTGATCTTCTATTTTTCCATTTTCATTACAATAATTAATAGCTATTTGATTATTATCTTCAATTTCTTTTAATTGATCATTAGTACAAAAATAATTTCCTTCATTATGAGCTATATGAAATTCTAAAACTTCGTTATCAACATTTTTAAAATATTTATTTTTTTTATCGTTAATTTTTACAAAAACGTTTTTACAAATAAATTCTAAATATTTGTTTCTAAGCAAAACACCTGGGACCAAACCAGTTTCTACCAATATTTGAAATCCATTGCAGATACCCATAACCATGCCACCTGAATTTGCAAAATTAATTACAGACTGCATTATTTTTGATTTAGACGCCATGCTTCCACATCTTAAATAATCACCGTACGAAAACCCACCTGGCAAAACAACTAAATCACTTTTTGGTAATTCAGCATCAGCATGCCAAACCATTTTATTTTTAAATCCAAACTTCTTCAAAGCGACATCAATGTCTCTGTCACAATTTGAACCAGGAAAAGTAATAACTGATGATTTCATTAATTACTTTAGATCAATAATTTTATAATTTTCAATTACAAGATTTGCCAAAAGTTTTTTGCACATTTCTTCAACTTTTGTTTTTGCTTTGTCGTTATCAGTTTCTTTAGTGTCTATTTCAAAATATTTACCCTGTCTAACTTCATTAACATCCTCAAAACCCATTCCATCCAGAGTTTGATGAATAACTTTTCCTTGTGGATCAAGTACATCTTTTTTTAAAGTAATTATTACTGAAATTTTCATTTTTTCTTTCTTTTAACTGAAGATAATTTAGTTACATTTACTGCTGAAACATTAGATTGTTCATGAAGTATACCTAATCTTTTAGCAACTTCAGTATAGGCAGGAATTAAGTCACCCAGATCTTTTCTAAATCGATCTTTATCTAATTTTTTTTCTGTAATACTATCCCATAATCTGCATGTATCAGGACTAATTTCATCTGCTAAAATAACTTCATTTTTTCCATCAATTTTAACTCTTCCAAATTCTAATTTAAAATCGATAAGTTTAATTCCAACACCTCTGAACATGCCAATCATAAAATCATTAATCCTTAAAATCATTTTTTTAACTTTGTCTATTTCTGTTTTTGATGCCCAATCAAATGCTAAAATATGTTCTTCAGATATTAATGGATCTCCAAGTTTGTCATCTTTTAAGCAGTATTCAATAAGAGGTTCTTTTAAAACTGTTCCGTCTTCAATACCTAATCGTTTTGTAATGGATCCTGTAGCTACATTTCTCACAATGAATTCGATCGGAATTATTTCTACAAGCTTTATAATTTGCTCACGCATATTTAATCTTTTAACTAAGTGATTTTTAATTCCTATTTGAGAGAGATTAGAGAGTATGTGTTCCGATATTCTATTATTTAGAACACCCTTGCCCTCAATAGTAGTTTTTTTTTGATTATTGAATGCAGTTGCATCGTCTTTAAAATATTGA
>CACJRK010000010.1 GCA_902595795.1 uncultured Pelagibacteraceae bacterium | reverse complement strand
TTATTAAATTTTAATATTGATCAAACACCGATTGAATACACTTTGTCTAAACTTGCAGCATGTGTTTCACCAGTTGGATTGTTTGCAATTGGCATAACTCTTTCGTTTTATACTAAAAATGTAATTAATAAATTATCTGTTTCTATTTCAGTTTTAAAATTAGTCATTTCCCCGATAATTTTATTGTTAATTGGATTAGTGTTTTTTAATGCGGGATTGCCAGCTGAAATACCAGGTGCTTTCTTTGTGAGTGTTGCACCTTGTGGAGTTACTGCTATAGTTTTATGTGCCGCTTATAATGTAAGTCCTGAAAATATAATTAAAGCAATTTTTGTATCTACTATTGCATCTATAGGGACTATATTTTTTGCAATTAAGTATTTAACTTTATAACAATCTATCTAGAGGACTAACTTCTCCAATTTTAAAAATAATTGCATCTTCTTTATTAAAACCATATTTTTCAGCACTATCTTTAAATCTAATTGGGGGTTCCATAATTGGTTCTAATGACAAAACAAATGTTCCCCAATGCATTCCTAATACTTTTTTACTTTTTAGGTCTTGTGCAACATTCAGGGCTTCTTCTGGTGTAGTATGATAAATAGTTTTATCAAACATTGGTTTGAAATTATAAGCCCCAATATTAATCATTGTCATATCTATAGGACCATATTTTTCACCTAGTTCTTTGTAGATTTCCCCATATCCAGTGTCACATGCAAATAAAATTCTTTTATTTTTATATTCTATTAAAAAATTACCCCACAAAGTTTTATTAGTGTCCGTTAAACTTCTCTTTGACCAATGAACTGCAGGAAGTAAAGAAATTTTCAAATCCTCATTTATAATTGTTTGATCATACCAATCCATTTCATTTACATCTTTATATCCTTTAAAATATTTACCGAGGTTTAATGGTGTTAATACTTTTGCCCCCTTAAAAGGAAAATTTCTAATTGTTGACATATCCTGATGATCGTAATGATTATGAGTGAGTAAAAATACATCTGTTTGGGGTATCTCATTTAATTTTATTGCGGGATCAGTAAATCTTTTTGGACCAAAGATAAGTGGTCCAGCGTTCTTTGAAAATACAGGATCTGTTATTATAGTGGTTTTACCTAATTTTATAAGGTACGTCGCGTGACCTATCCAAGCAATATAATCATTATCTTTATATTTTTCTAAATCAGCTAGTACTTTTTCTTTTTCAATCACATGTTCTTTTGGATATGATAAATTAACTTTTTTTCTTAATTTACTGAAAGTTCTATAAGAAAATTTTCCTGACCTAGATATTATAACTGGAGATCCTTTTGGATTCCTGAAAGTACCATCAGGCAGATGATGATAAGGTCTTTCTTTCATATTATTTTTTTTTCTCCATTAACCATAAGCTATTTCCTGCAAGAAAATATATTTTTCCATTAACTGGGTGAACTTGTATATCTCTTATTCTCCCAATTTTATCTTTGAAAATAATTGTTTCTTCAATGTTAGATAAATTTTGAAAGTTTAATTTTCTCATTGATTTATCTTTTAAAGAAGTAATAAGAGCTTCACCATTCCACTCATTAAATTCTTTTCCCTTATAAATAGTTATTGCACTTGCAGCTATTGAGGGCACCCAGTAATGGATTGCCTTAGTAAAACCTCGTTTCCATTTAGGTCCTATCTGTGACCCTGAATAATTTGTTCCACCCCAACCTAAAATTTTCCAACCATAATTCTCTCCCTTTTTTATTTCACCAAACCAATCACCACCTTTTGCACCATGATTGCTTGCATAAATTTTACCATCAAAAGAGGAGTAGGCTAGACCTTGAGGATTACGAACACCAATTTGATAAATTTCTGGTAACCAATTTGATTTACCTTCAAACTTAGGGTTATCTTTTGGTATACTGCCATCTAAATGAATTCTGATAATACTTCCAGGATGGTTGGTTGGATCTTGAGCAATCATGCCACCACCTCTTTCACCAGCGGATGCAAAAAGATAATTATCTTTTATAGCTATTCTGGAACCAAAATGATAACCAGATTCTATTGGTGGCTCAGCTTGAAATATATTTTTGAAATCTAAATTTTTTTTATTTAATTTAGCTTTTGCAATTGATGTACTAGTTCTCCAATCCCCTCTATTTTCTGAGTAAGAAATCCATAAGTAATTATTTTGATAAATAATATCTAATAAACCTCCTTGTCCGTGTACAAAATAATTTAAGTTATGTTCAACTACATAAACTTCTTCAGAATTAATATTTACTATTTTTATTTTTCCAGTTTTCTCAGTGATAATAAGCTCATTATCACTTATAAAAGACGATCCCCATGGGTCACTTAAATCTGCCAATTTTTTAAAAGTAAAATTTTCAGAAAAACTTTTTGATGAAAATAATAAAAAGAAAAATATCGATAAAAAATATTTGATCACTTTATGAAAGTTTAGATCTACCACCATCTACAGCAATTATTTGACCTGTAACCCAAGAACTATCTTCTGTTAGTAGGAATTTAGCAAGAGCAGCAGAGTCTTTACCTTCGCCTAATCTTTTAAGGGGATGTGCTTTTGCAATACCTTCAGCTATAGCAGTATTTTTTAACATTGGTTCTGCTATTTTGGATTTTGTTAAACTTGGTGCTACGCAATTTACTCTAATGTTTGGAGCAAATTCAGCTGCAAGAGAAACCGTCAAACCTTCTACAGCTGCTTTTGCTGAAGCTATTATTGCATGATTGGTAAAACCTCTTTGTGCGGCAACAGTTGAAAATAACACTATTGAACCTTTATTTTTTTTTAAACTTTCCTGATATCCTTTAATAGCTTCTACAGCAGAATAAAGATTAAGTTTCATGCATTTCTGAAAGTCTTGTTCATTTACCATTCTTAATGGTTTCAAATCAATTGAACCTACACAATAAGCTAGGCCTTTAATTTCAGAAATATCTGATTTAACTTTTTCTATAAACCCATCTTCTAAAACATCTGCAACGGTATGTGAGCATCCAAGTTTTTCAGAGACAGAACTAAGTTCACTTTCATTTCTTCCAACTAAATGAATATCGTTTCCAGAGTTTTTTAATTGTTCCGCTAAACTTGACCCAATAGAACCTGTCGCACCAAAAATTACATATTTTTCTGACATAAAAAATTTTATTAGTTATATTTAACTATGAAGTTATTTTTTATACTTGGTAATCAATTATTTCCAATAAAATACCTAGACCGCTTCAAAAAAGACCACCTGTTTTTTATGGCTGAAGATAAGGGTTTATGCACTTATGAAAAGCATCATAAACAAAAAATTTTATTATTTTTATCTTCGATGCGTTCTTATGCCGATGGGTTAAGAAAAAACAAATTTAAATTAGATTATCTTAAAATCGAAGATAAAGAATTTAATGCTGATTATTTAAAAAAATTAAAAAAAACAATTACACAAAAAAAAGTAAATGAAATTTCAAGTTTTGAAGTAGAGGATAAATTTTTTGAAAAAAAAATTTTACAATTTTTAAAAAAAGAAAAAATACACTGGAATGTTGTTCAAACTCCTATGTTTTTAAATTCAAGAGCTGAATTTAAAAATTATTTATCAAAATCAAAAAAACCTTTTATGGCAACTTTCTACAAAGATGTTAGAAAAAAATCTGGAATATTGATGGGTTCAGACGGTAATCCAATCGGGGGGAAATGGAGCTTTGATGAAGATAACAGAAACAAATTACCTAAAAATATTTCAATTCCTAAATTTCCAAAAATCAATGAAACTAGTCATACAAAAAAATTAAAGACTATTATTGAAAAAGAATTTAAAAATCATCCAGGAAGCACAGATAATTTTTGGTTTGCAACAGAATTTGAAGACGTAGTTAAACTTTTAAATTTTTTTATAAAAGAAAAATCTAATCTTTTTGGTGATTATGAGGATGCAGTTGATCAGAAAAATAATATTTTGTTCCATAGCGCATTAAGTCCTTATATAAATTTAGGTTTAATTACTCCTGAATTCGTTATCGAAAAAGTTTTAGACTTTCATAAGAAAAATAAAATTAGAATTAATTCTTTAGAGGGCTACATCCGCCAGGTGATTGGTTGGCGAGAATTTATGCGTGGAATTTATCAGTCATATTCAAAAGAAATGGAAACTGGAAATTTTTTTAAACAAAATAGAAAAATGAAGAGTTCTTGGTATGATGGTACCACTGGTCTTCCACCTTTAGATTATGCAATTAAAAATGCGGTTAATAATGGTTGGTCACATCACATTGAAAGATTAATGATCTTATCAAACATAATGAACCTTTGTGAGTTAAAGCCAAAAATTGTTTATAAGTGGTTCATGGAGATGTTTGTAGACTCCTCAGATTGGGTAATGGTTCCAAATGTATATGGGATGGGATTATTTAGTGATGGAGGAATTTTTGCAACCAAACCTTATATTTGTGGATCTGCATATTTTATGAAAATGATGGACTTTAAGAAAGGTGATTGGTGTAACACCATGGATGGTTTGTACTGGAGGTTCATCGATAGAAATAGAAAATTTTTTTTAAAAAATCCTCGTTTGTCGATGATGGTGAGGATATTTGACAAAATGAAATCTGAAAGAAAAAAATTAATTTTATCAGAAGCCGATAAATTCATTAAACAAAATACAATTTGATGAAAAAGGAAAATTTACCCACTAAAACATGTCCAGTCTGTAAAAGACCTTTTACATGGCGGAAAAAATGGAAGTTGAATTGGGATAGAGTAAAATATTGTTCCAAGAAGTGTTCTAAGCTAAGCTAAGCTTAGTGAATATAATAGTCTTACAGCATATTAAAATAGAAGACCCAGGTTATATTAAAGATTTAATGTTAGCTGATGGATTTAACTTAACTACCATTGAGTTAGATGAAGGTGAAAAAATACCAGATGATTTAAGTAAATTTGATGGAATGTTTTGCATGGGGGGTCCAATGGATACCTATATGGAACAAGAATATCCTTGGTTAATAGAGGAAAAAAAAGCAATTAAAGAATTTGTTGTTAATCTAAAAAAACCTTATTTAGGTTTTTGTTTAGGTTGTCAGCTTTTAGGAGAAGTAGTCGGAGGAAAAGTGGTTAAATCCAATCCAGCAGAAATAGGAATTATGGATATTAATTTCTCTAATAAAAAAGATGAAGATAAATTATTTTCAAAATTTCCTAATAAGATTAAAAGTTTACAATGGCATTCTTATGAGGTTCAAGGTATTGAGAATAATAAAGATGTAACTTTATTAGCCTCTTCCCCAATCACCAAGTGTCAAATTTTTAAATATCGAAACCATGCTTATGGAATTCAATTTCATATAGAAATAAAAGATACTACAGTCAATGAGTGGGGCTGTGTTCCAGAATACAAAAAAGCTTTAGAGGATCAGCTTGGTAATGGTGCATTAGAAAAGTTTGATCAAGCTGCAAAAGATAATATGAAAGATATGAATAACTATTCTACAATCCTTTATAATAATTTTAAAAAACTTTTATGAATAATAAAATTATTGAATGGGCAGGGGTTATAACTGCAATATTGTATTCTTTGTTTGTTGCTTTAAACATAGGAATAGAATTTTTTGGTTTTTGTCTATTGCTTTTGTCAGCTATTTTAATAGGAATTTGGGCTTATAGGGGTGGTCATAGAGGAATTTTGTTATTACAATTTTTTTATGCAACAGCTGGAATTATCGGGATGGTTCGTTGGTTTTAGTTAAAAGTTGAAATTATTTTGGGAATATAATTTTTAAAATTAAAAAATCCTTTATTGCAGTATTGCCAAGCTAATTGATCAAGATTTCTATATAAAAAATCTATCTTTAAATTATTGTAATTCAAAAAATCTAAATTTTCACCTACTGTTGGATACAAACCGTAACAATTTTCAATACTTCTTAATTCACTTATATCCACAACCTGGCAATTAATAGATTGATCTTTTAATCTCTGTCCTTGGTCTTCTATTAACTGAGATTTAAATTTCACTAATTTTTCACTGAGTTTTATGGATCTATTTTCATTTTTGTTAGAAACTAAGTAAATTTTCTTAAAGTTGTTTTCTTTAAAGTCAGTAATTTCAAACGATAGATTGTTTTCAAAAATTAAAAGATTTTTTTCTTCAATATTTGTTGGGTTATTAAAATTTTGTTTCATTATTTGATAAGATTTTTCAGTTATTTTTGGAGGAGCATTTTCATTTAATTTTATATTTTGAAATCTATTGTTAGTAAATTTTTTGATATTCCATTCACTTGCAAGGTAATGTTTTCCTTGAGTTTGAACACCTGCAACCCATCGCCATCCAAGAGTATTTGATGCAGCATCTCCATCATAAAGATTTTGCATGAAAAATTCCGCACCTAATTGCCAAGGTAATTCTAAAGTAAAAATCCAAATACTAGCAAACCACATTCTTGTGTGATTATGTAAATAATTATTTTCTTTTAGCTCTTTTACCCATTCATTAAAGCAATCTATTTTTGTTTTTCCCTCAATTGCATCAAGATAATCTTGATTATTTTGAAATTCATTTCTAATTTGATTTAATTCAACAAGATAATCTGACCAAACATTCGGTCTAAGTTCTAACCAACCTTTCCAATAAGTTCGCCACAGAATTTCTTGAATAAACTTTTCATTCTTTGAGAAAGAAAATTTATTTAGTGATTTTTGAATTACTTCTATTTCATTAATTATTCCATGAGTTATGTATGGTGATAGGCAAGATATATTAGTTCTGTTTTCAGGTCCAAAATCAAAATTTCTTAATTTTGAATATTCTTCAAGATTATTATCAACAAAATTATCTAATTGATTTAAGGCCTTAGCCCTTGAAGCTTCAAATTTCATTTTAAATTATCTTGATTTTTTTTTCTTAAGACCCAATTTGTCACTATGTCTTAATCTTAAAACAACAATTGCTCCAGCAATTAACAAAATAGCTACTGCTTCATAAACTAGTGCAGTAGGATCCATTTCTTTACCTTGTAGAATAATAAATCGTGCAAGAGCAGTAATTGCAATAAGAAGTGGTAGGGTAATACTAATAGATTGTTGGTTCCAAAAAACTCTCACCATTGCAAGAACTTCTAAATAAAGAAACATTAAAAGCAAATCAGCTAATGTAACAGATTGATTTAAGAACATGTTTTTCATTTCAATCCCAACAGCAATAACTGTACTGATTAAGATAATAACCATTAATGCTAACTGTAAGTTTTTTGCTATCTTATCCATTATTTATCTTTACTAAATGGTAGCCATTTTTCAATTGCAGATTTTAAAGGACCATCATAAGGGATTGAATAAGAGTTTGGGTTTGGACTAGTTAAAACCTCAATTCCTTTTGAAAATATAAATATAAATACTACTACAAAAACGATAACCATTATTTTAAATGGATCAAAATTTTTTGTTTGAAAAACATTAGCTGATTTTGCTTCTGCTTTATGAAATTGTTTAAACGTCATGTAGACAGCAAATATTAACCCTATGTGAGCCACATAAAGACCTGCCCAACCAAAAGCAAAAGTTGTGTAAGAGAATACGTATAAGCTAAAAACTGTAGTCCATATAAAACTTAAAACTAAAAGAATTTGTAGTCTAACTGTTTTTGGAAGTGCACGCAGATCATTTTTACTATCATCAAATAAAATATTTGCAGCATCTATCATCCAGTTTTTTATCGAATCCATAAATCAAGGATATAATTTTTTTTGCAATTTAAACAAATGTCAATTTGTCCTAAATTACCTAAGAACGAAGCTTTTTTTTATGAAAATTAATAAATCTCTCTACGTTAGATTTATTAAATGACTTGTTTTCTTCAAATGAAACTCTTTTCATTGAATAGGCGCTACTATTAGTAACCCTTGATTGAATTGTAATATTCCCTTTGTACAATTTAAGCTTAACTGAGCCATTAACTTTTTTTCTTTTTAAATCCACAATATTTTGAAGCTTAAATCTTTCTTTTGAATACCAATAACCATTATAAATTAATTCAGCATATCTAGACATTACCTGATCTTTTTTATGCATGGTTTCTTTATCTAAAGTAACTGACTCAATCGCTCTATGGGCGTTTATCAAGAGAGTTCCTCCAGGTGTTTCATATACTCCTCTAGATTTGATGCCTAAAAATCTATTTTCAACTAAGTCGACTCTTCCAATTCCATTCTTACCAGCCAGATCGTTTAGCTTTGTTAATAATTTAGCAGGTGACATTTTTTTTCCATTAATTCCATAGGGATCACCATTTTTGAAATTTATAGTAACGAATGAAGCTTTATTAGGAGCCTTTTCTGGAGAAACAGTTCGTTGAAAAATAAATTCTGGTGCAGAATTTTTTGGATTTTCTAAAACTTTACCTTCTGTTGATGTGTGAAATAAATTATCATCTACTGAAAAAGGAGGTGCACCTTTTTTATCTTTAGGTATAGCTATGCCATGTTTTTTTGCATAATTAATTAAATCTGTTCTAGATTTTAATTTCCAAATTCTCCATGGTGCTATGATTTTAATTTTAGGTCCAAAATAATGATAACCTAATTCAAATCTAACTTGATCATTACCTTTACCAGTTGCTCCATGCGAAACTGCATAGGCCTTGAATTTTTTTGCTACTTTTATTTGATCTTTTGCAATAAGAGGTCTTGCTATCGATGTGCCTAATAAATAAACACCTTCATATATCGCATGTCCTCTTATCATAGGATAAACGTAGTCTTTAACAAAAATATCTTTTAAATCTTTAACTATTATATTTTTAACACCAAATTTTTTTGCATTAGTGATAATTTTTTTTCTATCAATTTCTTGGCCTACATCTGCTGTATAACAAATTACATCAGCATCATAATTTTCTTGAAGCCATTTTAAAATAATAGAGGTATCGAGACCTCCAGAATAAGCTAGAACAATTTTTTTTTTTGATTTCATTAAATTAACTACAAGCTTTTCTTGAAGCGTTATAAGCTTTAGTAAATCCTAGTAATGAGTAATGATCAATTGTTTGAGAACCTTGTTGATTGTATCCAGTAATCATAATTCTAGATCCTTTTCTCATTTGTTTTATCATTTTTAATTCAATTTTATTGTCAGCAATCCATGCAAAACCTTGTTCTTTAATATCAAATTTAAATTTGTTTTTCCCTGAAGTAGCTACCACTGAATTACTTTTGTTAAATTCATAACCCGGGGTAACACTTACTTCATTTTTAATATTGTCATTTGGTCTGAAAGCTACAAATAATTTTGCATCTCTTTTATTTATTTTTGGTGCTTGCAAAATAGGTAGTGATTGAGCAAAGCATACTTTCCCATCAGCATCAGAAACTACCATTGCCTCCCAATCTTTATATTTGCCTATTTTTTTAATTTCTTGGGCTGAAAGTTGGGTAATACCACTTATAAAAAATATTCCTAAAAATATTGTAATTTTTTTAATTATGGACATGGATTTGGATAAATTGTTTGTACTTGGTTAATTTCTTTAATGACATCATCAGATAAGTTTACATTTACACTTTCTATGTTTGTTTTCAACTGCTCCATTGTAGTTGCTCCAATTATTACACTAGTCATAAAGTCTTGGATTTCACAAAATTTTATAGACATTTGACTCATATCTAGATCAAATTTTTCACTAATTTTATAATAATGTTCTACTGCATCCTCAGTATTTGGTTTTCTATAGCGCGTCCAGAAATCGAAATCTCTTTCCATTCTTGATCCCTTAGGAAAATTTTTTTCTCTATATTTTCCAGTTAAATATCCACTTGCAAGTGGGGAATACGCTAAGCAACCAATATTTTCTCTTATAGAAACTTCTGCCAATCCAACTTCGTAAGATCTGTTTAATAAGCTATAAGGATTTTGAATAGACATCATTCTTGGTAATTTTTTATCTTTAGATAATTGAAGATAATTTAGAACTCCCCAAGGGGTTTCATTTGATAAACCAACGTGTCTTATTTTTCCCTGATCAATGTATTTATTTAATTCTGCAAGAACATCTTCAAATTTATTCCATTCATTTTCTTTATGAACATAACCAAGTCTTCCAAAATTATTTACATTTCTTTCTGGCCAGTGAAGTTGATATAAGTCAATATAATCAGTTTTGAGTCTTTTGAGACTATTATTTAAAGCAGATTTTAAATTTGGACCTGTAAAACTATTTTCTCCACTTCTTAGATAATCTCTTGCTGGACCAGCAACTTTTGTTGCTAGAATGACTTTGTCTCTTTTTTTTGTTTTTTCAAACCAGTCCCCAATAATTTCCTCTGTATCACCATAGGTTTCTTTTCTAGGAGGTACTGCATATAATTCGGCGGTGTCCCAAAAGTTTACTCCTTGATCTAAAGCAAAATCCATTTGCTCAAATGCTTCAAGCTCAGTATTTTGCTCTCCCCAAGTCATGGTGCCGAGACAAATTGTACTTACTTTAATGTTGGTATTACCTAAATTTTTGTAATTCATTAGAAATATTAAGTTAAATTTTTGTTATCTTTTAAGGTATCTTGAATAATTAGTAAAAGAATATATATATTACTCATTATGGAATTTGATAAAAACGGAATACTAAATAGAGCAAAAGCAGCACAACAAACGGCAGCTGTAATGGATGAAGGCTTAAGAGCCTACATGCTAAAAGTTTATAATTACATGGCAACAGGTATATTGTTAACTGGAATAGTAGCACTGTTAACATTCAAAATGTCGGTTGTTACTAATGATGCGGGCGCAATCGTTGGTCTAACGCAGATGGGTAATGCAATTTATTTATCAGGCCTTAAGTGGCTTGTGATGTTAGCACCATTAGGTATCGTTTTTTACATGAGTTTTGGAATTAATAAGATGAGTGCATCAAAAGCACAAACTACGTTCTGGGTTTTTGCAGCTTTGATGGGTCTATCTCTATCTTCAATATTGTTAGTTTATACTGGAATGAGTGTAACAAGAGTTTTCTTCATTACATCCGCAACATTTGGAGCGATGAGTATCTACGGATACACAACTAAAAGAGATCTTACAAAACTTGGATCTTTTTTAATGATGGGTCTAATTGGAATAATTATAGCTTCAATTGTTAATATCTTTATGAAATCTTCTATGATGTATTTTGTGATTTCAATTTTAGGTGTTTTAATATTTGTTGGTTTAACAGCTTATGACACTCAAAAAATCAAAAATATGTACTCAGCTTCAGATTCAGGTGAGCTTATGGGCAAGAAAGCTGTGATGGGTGCATTAACTTTATACTTAGATTTTATTAATCTATTTATAATGTTGTTAAGATTATTTGGTCAAAGAAGATAAATTTATTTTTGAAGTTTTTTCCAGTTGGTATTTTTTAATAAAATTCTAAGATCGTAAGAATTTTTCATTATTTTACCGCTAGTATCAGTAATCAAATATTTAAGATTTTTATTTTTTGGTTTAAAGTTTTTACAAATTTTATAAAGGGCATTTTCAGTAGCATTTCTAAAAACACTAAATCCCACTTGTTTACTTGAAATACTTAAACCGTAATCTTTCCAAGAACCTTCAGAAACCATCTTTGCATATAAGTCTAGTATAATTTTTAACTCATCTTTTTCAAAAAAATGTTTTTCTTCTGTCTTATTGTTAGTATTATTTACTACTAATTTTAAATTACTACGCATCAACTTTATGTTTATTAATTAATGGTATTTGAAAACCTGTGAATACTATTGTTATTGGAAGCATCCCCCAAACTTTAAAATTTACCCAAAATTCCTCTGTTTGAGTTCTCCAAACAAATTCATTTAATAAAGCGAGACCAAAGAAAAAATACATCCATCGTTTATTGAGAATTTCCCATCCAAGATTGCTCAGTGGAATAGATTTACCCATAATTTTTTTAAGAATAGGTTCATTGGTAAAATATTTTCCAAAAAATAATGCAAGAGCAAACATGATATTAATGATAGTTGGTTTTATATATATAAATATAGGATCATTAAAGTAGATAGTTAATCCTCCAAAAAAAGTAATTAGAATTCCGCTCACCAAAGGCATTGGGGGAATTTTTTTTTCAAAAAACCAAACAACCGCTAATGCAACTAATGTTGCAACTATCAGTGGAGGTATTGCTACCGATAAATTTTTTCCACTATTGTAATAATAGAAAAAAAAAATCGCCAAAGGACCAAAATCAGTTACAAATTTTAAAAAAGATTTATTCACTTTAAAGATATTAACATATTTGCCACATCACAAAACATTTATATTTTTAGCATTGATTTTTATTTTTAAATACCCATACTGAGAACAATGCCAGTTCAAAAAGCAAAATTTTCAATTGGAGATATTGTTAAACATAAACACTTTGAATTTAGAGGTGTGATTTATGATGTTGATTTTCAATTTAATAATTCTGAGGAATGGTATCAATCTATTCCAAAAAATGTGAGACCAAGAAAAGATCAGCCATTTTATCATTTATTAGCGGAAAATGATGAGATAACTTATGAAGCTTATGTTTCAGAGCAAAACTTGCTTATAGATGATTCTGATGAGCCAATAAAACACCCTTTAATTGAAGAGATTTTTTCAGGGAAAAAAGGCTCTAGTTATTTTAAGCTTTCTAATTAAGGCAACATTATTCAACCACATTTAGCTCAAATCTAGGCCATATAAATTAGCTATATTTTCATTATCTTCTGGTCAAGAGTGTTAAACGTTAATTTCAATCACATTATCTCCCCTCTGCATTCTTGATCAGAAAACTATTTCATAATAGAAATCACAAAAAAAATTCTAAATTAAAATATGTTTAAACTTTTTGAGCCCAACAAAATTTACAAAATCACATCAAAGGCACCAAAGTACGTTTTATTTTTGTTTATTGTCGTATTAAGTATAGGCTTAGTAGAAGCATTAGTCTTATCTCCCAAAGATTACAAACAAAGTGATGCGGTCAGAATTATGTACGTTCATGTTCCTGCTGCTTGGATTACACTTGGAATATTTTCATCTATAACTTTACTATCAATTTCTGGTTTTGTTTTTAAAAATAAAAACTTTTTTTTAATGTCTAAAAGCTTAGCTCCTTCAGGATTTGTTTTTAATATTATTGCTTTAGTCACAGGATCAATTTGGGGAAAACCAACTTGGGGAACTTGGTGGGCTTGGGATGCAAGAATTACTTCAATGTTAATTTTAGCACTGTTCTATGCAATGTATTTAATTGTATGGGGAATTTATGATAAAGAAGAAAAAGTTTATAAGATTTCAACTTTTATAACCATTTTAGGAATTATTAATGTTCCAATAATAAAATATTCTGTTGATTGGTGGAACACACTCCACCAACCTGCATCTATTAATATTTTGTCAAAAAGCTCAATTCATTCATCAATGCTTTATCCATTATTTATGATGACTGCGGCATTTGCTCTTTTTTCATTGTTAATTTTCTTAATGAAATATAATACAGAACTGATAAAAATAAAAAATAAAGGTTTAGATAGATTATGATAAATGAAACACTTTTTATGAATGGATATGCAGTATATGTGTTATCTGCGTTTAGCTTTACTCTATTAAGTTTCCTTAGTTTATATTTGGTAACTAAAATGCAATTTGTTAGAGAACAAAACAAATTTATTGCTAAATTTGGATCTCTTACTAACGAGCAAGCTAGAACTGCAAAATCACAAAGAATAAACAAAGAAATTTTAGCAAACGCAACAAATAATTAACTTTTAAACCATGTATGGTCGTAAAGTTAAATTAAGATTTTTGTTAATTGTAATAATCTTAATCACTTTAATTTTAACAACATTTTTAATTTTAAAATCATTAGAGGAAAACGTTGTTTATTTTCAATCACCCACTGAAATAAAATTACTAACTGAAATAGAAAAAAGTAAAATAAGGGTTGGGGGCATGGTTAAAAAGAATTCAATATCTATAAATTCAAATGAAGTTAACTTTATAATTACAGACTTTAAAAATGAAATAAATGTTGCTTATTCGGGGGCAGTGCCAAATTTATTTGTTGAGGGAAAAGGGGTTGTTGCAGAAGGTTTTTTAAAAGATAGAAATTTTTTTTCTGCAACAAAAATTTTAGCTAAGCATGATGAAAATTATATGCCACCAGAAGTAAAAGAGGCATTGGGAGAAAAATAAATTGATTTATAGTCTCGTTGGATATTATTCATTAATATTAGGATTAATTATTGGATTATCATTATTTTATTTTTCATATAAAAATTTTAATAATTCAAATATATTAGATACCAAAATATTATCTTTTGCATTTTTACAATTATTTTTTGTTGTCATTAGTTTTTTATGTTTGATCTTGTCTTTTGTTTTCTCAGATTTTAGCAATGAAACGGTGTTTAATAATTCTCATACTACCAAACCATTAATTTATAAAATTAGTGGAACTTGGGGAAATCATGAGGGAAGTTTGTTGTTATGGTTACTTGTTTTAACTTTATTTATTTTTTTATTTTTAGTTAGGACCAAAAATCAACCAGTTAAGTACAAAATTTTAACTTTAGTTTTTCAACAAATAATAATAGTTGGTTTCTTTTTATTTTTAATCAAAACATCAAATCCATTTAATTATATTTTTCCAACACCTATGGAAGGTCTTGGATTAAATCCTATTTTACAAGATCCAGCTTTAGCAATTCATCCACCTATTTTATATTTAGGTTACGTAGGTTCTTCAATTATTTTTTCTTCTGTTTTAGCAGCAACGAGTTTAAAAATTATTTCTATTAGTTGGGCATCGCATATAAAAAAATGGATTTTAATTTCTTGGATATTTTTGACTTTAGGAATACTGCTTGGATCAATTTGGGCCTACTATGAATTAGGCTGGGGAGGTTTTTGGTTTTGGGATCCTGTTGAGAATGTTTCTTTAATGCCGTGGCTTGCATTAACTACACTTTTACATTGTATTTTAGTTTTAGAAAAAAAATCTATTTTAACTTCATGGGTAATTATTCTTTCTATAGCAACTTTTACGCTTAGTATGTGTGGAACATTTTTAGTAAGATCAGGAATTTTAAATTCAGTTCATACTTTTGCTAATGATCCTGAAAGAGGTTTATTTATTTTGGTTTTTTTATTTATTTTGATTTTTTTATCTATTTTAATTTTTTTCTTTTTTCACAAAGATGATGATAAAAAATCTTATGGTTTTTTTTGGTTGAGCAAAGAAACTTCAATTTTAATTAATAACTGGTTTATGATGTATTTTTTATCAGTTGTATTAATTGGTACTGTATATCCAATTTTTTTAGATGTAATTTCATCTCAAAAAATATCAGTTGGACCTCCGTTTTATCATAAGTTAATAGTCCCCTTTCTAATTCCATTTTTATTAATGATGGCTATTGGTCCAAAATTAAAATGGATAAAATCTCAATTAAAAGACAAAATATATCTAATTTCCTTTTTAATTATCTCAATTTTGTTAACACTTTTAATATTAAAAAATTTTAATCAAAATATTTTAATTAATACAATTTTGATATCGAGTGCCCTTTATCTATTTTTTATTACCCTAAGAGATTTTTTTATAAAAAAATATAAAAATACTTCACAAAATATAGCTCACTTTGGTTTTAGTTTATTAATTTTAAGCATTTTATTTAACAATTTATTTTCAAGCGAAATAATAACAAATCTTAAAGTTGGTGAAACTTTTGAAAATTCAAAAACTAAGATAGTTTTTGAAAGTGTTGATCAGAAAAAAGAACAAAATTATAATGCTATTATTGCAAATTTTTCTATAAGTAATTCGAACGGTGAAGAAGACAGATTTTCACCAGAGTTGAGAATTTATAATCAACCCATAATTGCCACTAGTGAAGCTGATATTAAAACAACTCTAATGTCAGATAAATTTATTGTAATTAATCTTGTTCAAAATCAAGATTTTTTTAATGTAAGATTTCAAGTTAAACCATTTATGTTATGGATCTGGTTATCAGTAATACTGATATCTTTTGGTGGAATTGTTAGTTTTTTACAAAAAAGATTATGAAAAATAAATTATTACCTTTTTCATTTGTTGTAGTTTTTGGAGTAATATTTTATGTTTTTTATAAAGGTTTAAAAGATTCAAGTATATATACTCCAGATTTAAGAGTAAATAATGACATTCCAGTTTTTAACTCCAAAAACTTTCATTCTGGAAAAAGTGTAGAGTCATCAAGCATCTTTGAATTAGATAAAATGTATTTATTAAATATTTGGTCATCTTGGTGTGTCCCATGTCGACAAGAGCATCCTTTATTAATGAGTTTAAATTCAAGAACTAATATAAAAATTATTGGTATGAATTATAAGGACAATTTAAAAAATGCTGAAGAATTTTTAAAAGAATTAGGAAACCCTTATAAAGATATATTTATAGATTTGGATGGTACAATTGCAATTGAGTGGGGTGCTTATGGGGTTCCGGAATCATTTTTAATTTATAATAATAAGATTATTAAAAAATATATTGGACCACTTAATGAAGTCTCAGTTAATGAAATGGAATTATTGATAAAATGAAAGTTTTAAGTTTTTTTTTAATTTTTTTTTTATTTTTACCGTTAAGTAGTCTTAAAGGTGATGATTCAGGCATACAAAATAAAATAACTAAAAACTTACGTTGTTTAGTTTGTCAAGGTCAGTCAATTTATGATTCTGATTCTGAGTTTGCAAATAGTTTAAAAATTTTAGTTGATAAAAAAATTGATGAAGGATTAACCGAGGCTCAAATTTATGAATATTTTGAAAATAAGTATGGAGAATGGATATTGTACGATCCAAAATTAAATAAAAACACTTATATTCTTTGGTTAATGCCTCTATTGATCTTCCTTCTAGGTGGTGCAATAATCCTTGGAAAACTTAAAAAAAAACAAAATTAATTAGATATTAAGAGTTATGAATTTAAAAAAATTAAATATATTTATTTTCTCATTATTTTTTTGCGTTAAGGCTTTAGCTTTAGAAAATAGCTCACATCAATATAATTTTTTTACAGGAAATTTCGATTTTAGTGATGACAAACAGTCCGCACTTTTATTGGGTTTACAACATCAAAATGAAACTTTAGAGAGAAATACATTTATAGGAAATATTTCTCCAATTACCGGAGGATTTATAACTGAAAATTCTGCAGTATATATTTATACTGGATTTGAATGGAATGTAGATATGGGTGCCCTAACTTTTACACCAAGTTTTGCGCCCGGTCTTTATCACAGAGGTGATGGTAAAGATTTAGGTCATGTTCTTGAATTTAAGTCTGAAGTTCAACTATCTTATAAACTTTCGAAAACCTCTAGTTTAGGGATATCTTATAATCATGTATCTAATGCCAGCTTAGGAGACAAAAACCCTGGGGCAAATAGTTATATGTTTAATTTTTTGAAAAACTTTTAATAAAAACTAATGAATCTAAAAGACTGTCATAATTTTAGTGATTTTCGAAAACTAGCTGAAAGAAAATTACCATCACCTATATTTCATTATATTGATGGAGCAGCAGATGATGAAATTACTTATGCGCGAAATACAAGTGCATTTGATGATGTCGATCTAGTACCTAATGTTCTAAGAGGTGTAGAAAATGTAGATTTATCAACTACAATATTTGGAAAAAAATTGGACTTACCATTTTATTTAGCCCCTACTGCCTTGCAAAGATTGTTTCATTATGATGGTGAAAGAGCAGTTGGAAAAGCTGCAAAAAAATTTAACACAATGTTTGGTGTATCAGCTTTAGCTACAGTGAGTGTGGAAGAAATATCTTCTATGATAGATACGCCAAAAATGTTTCAGTTTTATTTTCACAAAGATAGGGGCTTAAACGATTCTTGTTTGGAAAGAGCTAAAGCAGCAAATTTTGATGTAATGGCCTTAACTGTAGATACAATAACAGGAGGAAATCGTGAAAGAGATTTAAGAACTGGATTTACGTCACCTCCTAAATTAACATTGTCTAGCTTATTTAGTTTTGCCATAAAACCAATGTGGGGAATTAACTATTTAACAAAAGGTAAATTTGAATTACCTCATCTCCAAGATTACGTGAAAGAAGGTACTGATACCAACACCTCAATTGGAAATTATTTTTCTACCATGCTGGACCAATCTATGAATTGGAAAGATGCTGAAAAACTTTGTTCCCAATGGGGAGGCCATTTCGCTTTGAAAGGCGTTATGAGTGTGGAAGATGCAAAAAGAGCAGTTGATATAGGGTGTACAGGTATAATGGTTTCAAATCATGGTGGAAGACAACTTGATGGTTCTAGATCTCCTTTTGATCAATTAGCAGAAATTGTAGATGCGGTTGGCGATAAACTTGATGTAATTTGCGAAGGCGGAATTCATAGAGGGACACATATGCTTAAAGCGTTGTCATTAGGTGCGAAAGCTTGTTCTGGAGGAAGATTGTATTTGTATGCATTGGCGGCAGCTGGTCAAGCGGGTGTAGAAAGAGCTTTATCACAGTATAAAGCTGAATTAGAAAGAGATATGAAACTAATGGGTTGTACTAAAATAAGTGACCTTAACAGAAATAATTTAAGATTTAGATAATACATCATGAATATAAATGATTGTTATAATTTTAATGATTTTAGAAAATTAGCAAAAAAAAAATTACCAGCTCCAATTTTTCATTATATTGATGGTGGTGCTGATGACGAGGTTACATTAAATAGAAATACAAATGCATTTAATGACTGCGATTTAGTTCCAAATATTTTGAATAGTGTTGGTGAGCCAGATTTATCTACTTCTATATTTGGAAGAAAGATTGGTATGCCTCTTTTTTTATCTCCAACAGCAATGCAAAGTTTGTATACTCCAGAGGGTGACAAGGCTTCTGCAAGAGCTGCTGAAAAATTTAATACTTTTTATAGTATGTCAACTATGGCATCATTTTCGATAGAGGAAGTTGCAAATGTATCAAGTGGTCCCAAACTTTTTCAATTGTATATTCATAAAGATAAATCAATTACTGATGATTTAATTGAAAGGTGCAGCAGAGCAAATTTTGACGGCATGTGTATAACTGTTGATACTTTAGTTGCTGGCAATAGAGAGAGAGACCATAGGACTGGTTTCACAACACCTCCAAAATTTACATTAGACAGTTTACTTAGTTTCGCAATGAGACCAGGATGGGTTTTTAATTATTTTACTAATAAAAAATTTGAACTTGCTAATATAAAGCACAAGACTGACAAAGGAACAAATATTGCTAAATCAGTTATGGAATATATCAATGAGCAATATGATCCTGCAATGAATTGGAAGGATGCAGAATACTGTATTAAAAAATGGAATAAGCCTATGGCATTAAAAGGCGTCATGTCAGTTGAAGATGCTAAAAAAGCAATTGATATTGGTTGTACTGCTATAATGATTTCAAATCATGGAGGAAGACAATTAGATGGATCCAGGTCCCCATTTGATCAAGTAAAAGCAATCTCAGACGCTGTTGGGGATAAATTAGAAATTATTTTAGACGGCGGCATAAGAAGAGGAACACATGTACTTAAAGCGTTAGCAGCAGGTGCGACAGCTTGTAGTTTTGGAAAAGCTTTTCTTTTTAGTTTGGGAGCAGGTGGTCAGCAAGGTGTTGAGAGACTTTTAGAAAATATGCATAAAGAAATAAGACGAAATATGATACTTATGGGGTGTAAAAGTGTTAAAGATCTAGATAGAACAAAAATTATTTATCGTAATTAGTTATATAAATTATAAATAGTTTTACTTAATCAACAATAGACAATAAATATGTTTTCCGTTAGGTTTTCACAATTATGAAACTTGCTCAATCTCTAGATAGACTAGGAACCGAAAGTGCTTTTACAGTTTTAGCAGAAGCAAAGAAGCTAGAAGCACAGGGACATCCAATGATACATTTGGGCTTAGGTCAACCAGACTTCAAAACTCCTAAGCATGTAGTTGAAGCAGCTAAGAAAGCTTTAGATGATGGTCATCATGGTTATGTTATGTCAAACGGTATACCTGAGTGTAGGCAAGCAGTTACAAGATGGATTAAGAAGCGTTACAACGCTGATATTGATTTTGAAAGAATTTTAATTATGCCAGGTGGTAAACCAACTATGCATTATGCAATACAATGTTTTGGAGAACCAGGAGCTGAAATAATTCATCCTACTCCAGCATTTCCAATCTATGAGTCTATGATTAATTATACAGGGTCTACAGCAGTACCTTATGATCTGACAGAGGATAAAGATTTAAAATTTAATGCAGACAAAATTTTATCTTTAATCACTGATAAAACTAGATTGTTAATTTTAATTAATCCTAATAACCCAACAGGAAGTTTTGTTGAAAAACCAGAGATAGATAAATTAGCTGAGGGATTAAAGAAGCATCCACATGTAACAATTCTAAGTGATGAAATTTATAGTAGACAGATTTTTGATGATAAGGAGATGCCAACTTTTTTCAATTACCCAGAGTTAAGAGACAGATTAATTGTTTTAGAAGGTTGGAGCAAAGCTTACTCAATGACAGGTTGGAGATTGGGGTGGAGTTTTTGGCCAGAGCATTTAGTTGAGCATGTAAATAAACTTCTTATAAATAGTGTTTCATGTGTAAATGCTGCTGCTCAATTTGCAGGTATCGCAGCTTTAGATGGCCCAGATGACTCAATACATGAAATGATGGATAAATTCACTCAGCGAAGAAAATTAATTCATGAGGGTTTAAATAGTTTACCTGGTGTGGAATGTAGTTTACCGGGAGGTGCTTTCTATGCATTTCCAAAAGTAATAGATACTGGAATGAATGGTGTTGAATTTTGTAAAAAAGCTATGCACGAGGCAGGTGTAGCAATAGTCCCAGGAACTGCGTTTGGAAAAACTTGCAACGATTATGTAAGATTTAGTTTTGCTGCTTCACAAGATAATATTTCTAATGCTTTAGAAAACATTAAAAAAATGCTTACTAAATAAGCTGTATTTTTTAAAAAATCTTTATTAATATTACTTATATGAATGAACAAGTCCAAAGTGATTTAAAGAAAATATTTAATGGAAGATTCTCTACATCAGTCTCAACAAGAGCGAATTATGCGAGAGGTGAAGATACTTATGATCCTGTTTTATCACAAGCAGTAGTTTTTCCTGAAACTAATGAAGAAGTCTCCCAAGTTCTAAAAATATGTAATGATAATAAAATACCAGTAGTACCATTTGGAACTGGAACTTCTTTGGAAGGAAATGCTGTTGGTAATTCTAATGGCATAACAATTTCACTTGAAAAAATGAATAAGGTTTTATCAGTAAATGCTGAAGACTTTGATTGCAGAGTTCAAGCGAATGTAACAAGAAAACAATTAAATGAATATTTGAGGGAGGATGGAGTTTTTTTTCCAATTGATCCAGGTGCAGATGCTGCGCTAGGAGGTATGGCATCTACCTCAGCTTCAGGAACTATGGCAGTTAAATATGGCACTATGAGGACTGTAATATCAGGACTGACTGTTGTTTTGCCAAATGGAGATATTATTAGGACTGGATCAAGAACAAAAAAAACATCCGCAGGATATAATTTGACAAACTTGTTTATTGGCTCAGAGGGCACACTTGGAATTATTACAGAAGTTCAAGTAAGGCTTTCACCGATACCTGAGAGTATAATGAGTGCTGTATGTTATTTTCCAGATTTAGACTCAGCAGTTAAAACTGCCCAAGAGGTAATACAATATGGTGTGCCAATTGCAAGAATTGAAATGTTAAACAAAGATCAAATGGAAATAAGTATAAAATATTCAAAACTTGAAAATATTAAAGCTTCTCCAACCTTATTTTTTGAATTTCATGGAAGTGAGACTAGTAATAATGAGGCAATAGGAATTGTGGAGGAACTTTCTAAAAATAACAATGGCAGTGATTTCCAATGGGCATCTTCGCCAGAAGAGCAAAAAAAATTATGGAAAGCAAGACATGATGTTTATTATTCTGTAAAAGCATTAGGTAATAATATGAAGGTTTATTCAACAGATGTTTGTGTTCCTATTTCAAGATTAGTTGAATGTATTTCCTGGGCAGAAAAAGAAGTTAAAAAATTGGGTCTTACTGCTCCAATGGTTGGTCATGTTGGTGATGGAAACTTTCACTCAATAATATTGTATGATCCACAGGATAATGAAAAACAAAAAAAAATAAGACAATATAGTGATGATTTAATTAATAAGGCCTTAGAGCTAGAGGGAACTATTACTGGAGAGCACGGAATAGGACTACAAAAAAAACATTACCTATTAAAAGAACATCTTGATAACCTTCCTGTAATGAAAGCAATTAAAAGAAGTTTAGATGCAAACAATATTATGAATCCTGGAAAAGTATTTGATCTAAATTAATTTAACTAATCTATGAAGAAAATTTTAATAACCAGAAGACTTTTAAGATCATGCGAAGATAAAGCAAAAGAAACATTTGAGGCTAATTTTAACTTAAATGATGAGCTTTATTCTCAACAAAAACTTGTGGATTTAAGTCAAGGTTGTGATGGGATATTATCATCACTTACAGATAAACTTGATGCAGAAACTATAAATAAGCTTCCTGACAGTATAAAAATAATTTCAAATTTTGCTGTAGGATTTGGAAATATTGATTTAGAGGCAGCTAAAAATAGGGGCATAGCGGTAACAAATACACCAGATGTTTTGACTGATGCAACAGCCGAGATAGGAGTTTTATTAATACTTGGTGCTTGTAGAAGAGCGTCCGAGGGAATTGAGAGTGCAAGACAGGGTGGCTGGAAATGGTCTGCTGATTATTTGATAGGAAAACAATTAACTGGATCTAGGCTAGGTATTTTAGGAATGGGAAGAATAGGCCAAAAAATCGCAAAGATCGCAAAGTCTTTAGGTATGATAATTCATTACCATAATCGATCAAAACTAAGTGAAGAAAAAGAAAAAGGTGCAATTTATCATGATAATTTAAAAAGTTTGTTGTCAGTATCAGATGTTCTTTCAGTATGTTGTCCTGCATCTAAAGAGACAGTGGATATGATTAATAAAGATACAATAGAATATTTACCCAAAGGAGCTGTAGTTACTAATGTTGCTAGAGGAGATATTATTGAAGATGAAGCCATGATAGATGCTCTCGATAGAAGAAAAGTATATGCAGTTGGTTTAGATGTTTATAAAAACGAACCAAATTTAAATTCAGGTTATTTAAAACATAAAAGCGCGTTTATTCTTCCTCACTTAGGTAGTGCTACAAAAGATACTAGAACTGCAATGGCAAACTTAGCAATAGATAATATTGATGAGTACTTTAATACGGGTAGTTGTAAAAATAAAGTTAACTAGATATCACAAGTGGAATTAAATTGAGTCCATTTACTATTATTTTTGCTTGACTCTAAAATTGTTTCTATAAATTTCATCCCCTCAATCCCATCATGAATAGTTGGATAACAATCATTTGATTTATCATAGTTTTGTTTATTTATTTGAGCAAATAATCTTCTATAAACATCAGTATAAATATTAGCAAATCCTTCCAAATACCCTTCAGGATGTCCTGGAGGAATTCTTGTAGCATCTTCAGCTGCTTTACTTGCAATATTACTGCCTCTTGTAATTCTTTGAGTTGGATAACCAAATTTTGTGTAATACAAATAATTAGGATCTTCTTGTTTCCACTCTAATCCACCATTTTCACCATAAATTCTTATTTTAAGATTATTTTCATTTCCAACTGCAACTTGACTGGACCATATTGTACCTTTAGCGCCACCTTTGAATCGAAGCATTATATGTGCATTATCATCAAGTAGTCTTCCTTTTACAAAAGTATGAATATCAGCTGATAGCTCATCTACTTCTAGACCAGTAATAAATCTGATTAGATTAAATGCATGAGTTCCAATATCTCCTATACAACCACCACCTCCTGATCTTTTTGGATCAGTTCTCCATTCTGCTTGTTTTAATCCACTGTCCTCAGCTTTTGTAGTTAACCAATCTTGAGGATATTCTGCCTGAACTACTCTTAAAGGACCAAGATCATTTTTTTTAATTAAAGATCTTGCATGACGAACCATAGGATAACCAGTATAATTATGAGTGAGTGCAAAGATTATTTTTTTATTTTCTATAATATTTTTAAGTTCAATTGCTTCTTTACTGGATAAAGCAAGAGGTTTATCACAGATAATGTTTACACTTTTTTCAGCAAATGTTTTTGCTATGGGTACATGCAGATGATTTGGTGTGACTATAGCAACAACTTGTATTCCATCTGGACGAGCAGCTTCTTTTTCAGCCATTTCCTGGTAAGTTTCATACACACGATCCTCTTCTAAACCAAGTGTCTTGCCAGTCTTTTTTGAATTATCAAAGTTAGAAGAAAATGATCCTGCCACAAGTTCATAATGACCATCGAGTCTCAAAGCTATTCTGTGAACACTTCCAATAAAAGCACCTTCTCCTCCACCGACCATTCCAATACGGATTTTTCCCTGCACTAGTTTATACCCAACATTTTTTTGTTAGCTTCAATATCAGCACCACTTTCCGCAAAATCATCAAATGCTTTTTCCGTAGTGTTTATAATATGATTTTTGATAAATTCAGCTCCTTCTCTTGCTCCATCTTCTGGATGTTTCAGACAACACTCCCAT
Organism: uncultured Pelagibacteraceae bacterium; assembly: GCA_902595795.1. GTDB lineage: Bacteria > Pseudomonadota > Alphaproteobacteria > Pelagibacterales > Pelagibacteraceae > Pelagibacter. Next base: position 19,149 of record CACJRK010000010.1, on the reverse strand, counting down.
TCTAGAACTGCCCAACCATCATAACCATAAGTAGTAAACTTTGAAAAGATTGATTTAAAATCTACCTGTCCATCGCCAAGAGATCTAAATCGACCTGCTCTGTTAACCCAAGATTGGAAACCACCATACACCCCTTGTTTTCCAGTAGGATTTAACTCTGCATCTTTAACATGAAACATTTTTATTTTTTCATGATAAATATCTATATGAGCCAAGTAATCTAGATTCTGTAAAACATAATGGCTAGGATCATAAAGCATATTGCATCTTTTATGATTACCAACTTTTTCTAAAAACATTTCAAATGTAATACCATCATGAAGATCTTCACCTGGATGTATTTCATAACAAAGATCAACTCCATTTTGATCAAATTGATCAAGAATTGGTTTCCATCGATTTGAAAGTTCATTAAATGCGTTTTCAATCAATCCTTCTGGTCTTTGTGGCCAAGGATAAACATAAGGCCAAGCTAGTGCTCCAGAGAAAGTAACATGCCTATCTAGTCCAAGATTTTTTGAGGCCTTAGCTGCCATCATTAATTGATTTACTGCCCACTCTTGTCTTGCTTTTGGATTGCCTCTAACTTCAGGTACAGCAAATCCATCAAAAGCTGCGTCATATGCTGGATGCACTGCAACCAGTTGTCCTTGAAGATGAGTTGATAACTCTGTTATCTCAAGATTATATTTTTTGGTTATACCTTTGACTTCATCGCAGTAATCTTTACTTTCAGATGCTTTCTTGAGATCTATTAATCTGCTGTCCCAACTTGGAATTTGTACACCTTTATATCCCAAAGAAGATGCCCACTTACAAATACTTTCTAGAGAATTAAACGGTTTATCTTCACCTACAAATTGTGCTAGGAAAATTGCAGGACCTTTAATATTGTTCATAATCTCCCCCTCTCTTTAAAATATATCAACAATTTATTTTATATAAAAAAATACTAGCAGCCTCAACTCATCTTGGATAGACTATTATTAGAATAAATAAACTAAGAGGAGATAAAATGAAAAAAATAATGATTTTATTGTTTGTTTCTCTATTTTCGTTCTCTGTAAATTCAAATGCTAAATCTATTACTTTAGGATGGGCCGCTTGGGACCCTGCTAATGCTTTACAAGAATTAACTAAAGAATTTACTGCAGAAACTGGAATAGAAGTTAATTTTGAGTTTGTGCCTTGGCCAAATTTTGCCGACCGTATGTTAAATGAACTTAACAACAAAGGTAAAACATTTGACCTATTAATTGGTGACTCGCAATGGATTGGTGCTGGAGCTGTTTATGGGCATTATGTAAAATTGAATGACTTCTTTGATAAAGAGGGAATTTCAATGAGTGATTTCTCACCAGCTACAGTTTATGCATATTCTACTTGGCCAAAAGGCAGTAAAAACTACTATGCATTACCTGCTATGGGAGATGCTTTAGCATGGGCTTACAGAAAAGATTGGTTTGATAGACCAGAGCTTAGATCTGAATTTAAAAAGAAACATGGATATGATCTAGGTGTTCCTGCAAACTGGAACCAGTTGCACGATATGTGTTCGTTCTTCCAAGGAAGAGAAATTGACGGTCAAAAAAGATATGGGGCTGCAATTAATACAGAGCGTGGATCAGAAGGTATAACAATGGGTGTTACAGCTGCTATGTACGCATGGGGTATGGAATATGAGAATCCTAACAAGCCATACGATATGGAAGGATATTTCAATTCACCACAAGCTGTAGAAGCAGTTGAGTTTTATAGAAAGTTATATGAAGACTGCGCACCTCCAGGACACTCTGATGCTTACATGGTTGCAAACCTAGATGCTTACAAATCAGGACAAGTGGCATTCCAAATGAACTGGTATGCTTTCTGGCCTGGTGTTTCTAAAGAAGACAGTGACGGAAGAGTTAGTGGATTCTTTGCAAATCCAAAACAAAATGTTGCAGCTGCAACTTTAGGTGGACAAGGAATATCTGTTGTTAAATACTCAGATAAACAAGATCTTGCTCTTGAATACATTAAGTGGTTTGCAAGACCAGATGTACAGCAAAAATGGTGGGATCTAGGTGGGTACTCATGTCATAATGATGTTTTAAATTCACCATCATTTCCAACATCTACTGTTTATGCGCAAGGTTTCTTGGACTCAATGGGAATTGTCAAAGATTTTTGGCAAGAACCAACATTCGTTGAGTTAATGCTTCCTATGCAAGAAGCAATCCATGACTATGTTGTTAATGGAAAAGGAACTGCTAAAGGCGCTCTAGATAAAATTATCGAAGAGTGGGTTGAAGTGTTCGAAGCAGACGGAAAACTTTAACATAAATAGTTAAAAAATTAAAAATTAGGGGGGGTTAAACCTCCCCTTTTTTTATTAAAAATTCATATGAGCGTTAAAAAAAAATTCAAGGGACTTTCTGATAAAGCTGTAGGTTGGCTTTTTATTGGACCAACTGTACTTCTGCTACTGGCTATAAATATTTATCCATTGGTCTATGCAATTAAAATGTCTTTTACAAATTTTTACGCAAATAAAATTGGAAGAGAACCTCAGTTTGTTGGTTTAAAAAATTATATTAAAGTTCTTAACAAAGAGGCTATATGGGAAAAAATGCAAGTTACAGCAAGCTTTATGTTTTGGACTTTGTTGCTTCAAGCAATAATAGGTTTGGGCTTAGCTTTACTATTAAACAGGAAATTTAAAGGTAATGAACTACTAACCACATTAATTGTCTTACCTATGATGTTGTCACCTGCAGTAGTAGGAGTATTTTGGACTTACCTTTACAATCCTCAAGTAGGTTTATTTAATTATGTTGTTAATTTCTTCTATGATTTAGGAAGCTTTGACATGATTGGTTCAAGTACACTTGCTCCTTGGGCTATTGTTATTGTTGATACATGGATGTGGACACCTTTCACAATGTTAATTTGCTTAGCAGGTCTAAGATCTGTTCCAAATTATTTATATGAAGCTGCAGAGGTTGATAGAGCCAGTAAATGGCAGCAATTCATATATATTACATTGCCTTCCGTTTTACCATTTTTATTACTAGCTCTACTTTTTAGAGGGATTGAGAATTTCAAAATGTTTGACATGGTTGTTGAGCTAACCTCTGGTGGTCCGGGCTCTGCTACAGAGCTTGCTTCAATTAACTTAAAAAGAGAAGCATTTGAAAAATGGAAAACAGGTTATAGCTCAGCATTTGCTGTTATTCTTTTTGTTACCATATTTGGTTTCGGAAATGTCTACGTAAAAGTAATGAACAAAATAAAGGAACGCTGATGGATACTTCTAGATCATATTTGGAACCTTCTTCTTTTTCAAAAAAAATGGCTGCTGCTATTATCATAGTTTACGCTGTAATTACTTTGATACCAATATCTTGGATGGTAATGACAAGTTTTAAAAATGTTGATAGTGCTATTTCATATCCACCCGAAGTTCTGTTTGAACCATCACTAGAAGGATATGTTAACTTATTTACTAATAGGTCAAGACAATCACAAGAATACCTTGATTCATTACCTCCCCCGGAAAATTGGTATGAAGAACTAGTTAGAAGTAGAGAGATGGTTATAACAGGTCCATCTAAATTTTTGGGTAGATACTCAAATTCAATGATAATTGGATTTGGTTCAACTTTTGCATCTGTATTTTTGGGAGCATTAGCCGCATATGCATTTTCAAGGTTTAGGGTTCCTTTAAAAGATGATTTATTATTTTTTATTCTTTCGACCAGGATGTTTCCCCCAATAGCTGTGGCTGTTCCTATATTTATTATGTATAGAAAATTAGGTCTTGGGGATACTCACCTTGGAATGATCATATTGTATACCGTTGTAAATTTAAGTTTAGCAGTATGGTTATTAAAAGGATTTATGGATGAAATTCCTAAAGAATATGAAGAAGCAGCTATGATCGATGGATATTCTAGACTTCAAGCTTTCTTTAAAGTTGTTCTTCCACAAGCAATGACCGGTATAGCCGCAACTGCAATCTTTTGTATGATTTTTTCATGGAATGAATACGCTTTTGCTGTTTTGCTAACTCAATTCAATGCACAAACAGCTCCACCATTTATTCCTACAATCATTGGTGAAGGTGGTCTTGATTGGCCAGCAATTGGGGCAGGAACAACTTTATTTTTATTACCAGTCATGATTTTTACAATCATTTTAAGAAAACATCTTTTAAGAGGTATTACCTTTGGAGCAGTAAGAAAATAATGCAAGAAGAAAAGTCATTAATGAGAAAAATATTTAGAAGAGTTTACTGGGAAAACTTATCGACGATATTAATTTTAATTGGAGTTTTCATGTTGTTACAGCCATTTGCAATGTGGATGTTTACTTATTCTTTTATTGTAATTTTAGTAGGAACTATAGGTTTCATAATCACAAGCCACTTTCCGGATTAATATGTCTCAAATTAAAATAGTAAATTTGCAAAAATCATTTGGTGATTTTACTGCAGTTAAAAATTCTAATCTAACTATTAATGACAAAGAGTTCTTTGTTTTACTTGGACCATCTGGTTGTGGAAAGACCACAACACTTCGAATGATTGCAGGATTAGAATTGCCTACATCTGGTGAGATATATCTTGGAGATGAAGAGGTTGGAATGTTAAGAGCATCAGAAAGAGATATTGCTTTTGTTTTTCAATTATTTGCTCTTTACCCACACATGAATGTAAGAAACAACTTATCATTTCCTCTCAAAATGCAGGGTTATAAAAAAAGTGATATCAAAAATCGAGTTGAAGAAGCAGCAAAACTTTTAAGAATTGATCACATTTTAAATTCTAACATTTCCTCTCTTTCGGGTGGAGATAGACAACGGGTAGCTTTAGGTAGAGCACTAGTTAGAAGACCAAAAGCATTTTTAATGGACGAACCATTGGGAACTTTGGATGCTGAATTTAGAGAATTAATGTGTCTAGAATTGAAAAAACTACATTTAGATATTGGAGCAACTACAGTTTATGTAACTCATGATCAGTTAGAAGCAATGTCATTAGCTGATAGAATTGCAGTTATGGATGGTGGTGAAATATTACAAGCTGATGAGCCTAATATAATTTACAATAAACCTAAAACTAAATTTGTGGCCTCATTTATAGGATCTCCAGGTATGAACTTTTTTGAAGTTAATGAGGGAATTTCTAAAGATCAATCATTTGTAAATATCGAAGGAGCTAAATTTGATATTCCCAAACAACTTGAAGAGTCAAAAGGAAGTAAAAATTTCTTTGGCATACGTCCAGAAAATTTAACTCTAAATAATAATGAAGGTCTAAAAGGTTCTGTTTTTGGAGTAGAGTATTTAGGATCAAGAAAAATAATTACAGTTAAAACTAGTTTAGGTGAAATTAAAGTTAAAACAGATATTTCTGTTAACGTTAAGTTGAATGAAAATGTTCAGGTTAAACCTTCAAATAATAATATTATTATTTTTGATGGTGAGACAGACAAATCTTTAAACAGCGAGTTTATAAAATAATGGCAAAAGTAGAATTAAAAAAATTATTTAAAACTTATAACAAAAAAATTAAAGCTTTGGAGGATATAAATCTCACAATCGAAGATGGTCAATTTTTTGTATTACTAGGTCCATCTGGTGCCGGAAAAACTACAACACTTAGATGTATAGCTGGTTTAGAAAAGATTGATTCTGGAGGCGTATTATTTAATGATGAAAATATAACTCATGATCAACCTGCTTCAAGAGATGTGTCTTTTGTTTTTCAACAATACTCTCTTTATCCTCATTATACTGTTTATGAAAATCTTGCTTTTCCTTTGAGGTCTCCAATGAGAAAACTTCCTGAGGAAGAAATAAAAAATAAAGTAGAGAAAATTGCTGAAATGCTCAAAATTACAAACAAATTAAAAAATAAAGCAACTCAACTTTCAGGTGGAGAAATGCAAAGGGTAGCTATTGGAAGAGCTCTAGTTCGTGAACCAAATATTTATTTAATGGATGAGCCACTATCCTCATTAGATGCTAAACTAAGAGAAAACCTTAGAGTTGAATTGAAAAATATTCAATTAAATCTAAACGCTACTATCTTGTATGTTACACATGATCAGGCTGAAGCAACAACATTGGCAGATAAAATTGGAGTATTAAAAGAAGGCAAAATTGTTCAAATTGGAACTCCTGAAGAAATTTATGAAAATCCAAATTCAATTTATGTATCCCAAAGATTGGGGTCACCAAAAATAAATATTTTACCTGGTTATTTATTTAAACTAGATAACAACATACCAAAAATTGGACTTAGACCAGAAAATATAGAGTTAGGTGATGGACCTTATGAAGGAAAGGTTGTTTCTATAGAAAATTTAGGTTCAGAGACTGTTGTGGCAATTAATTTTCAAGACAATGAAATATTAGCTTCAATTCAGGGTAGTTATAAATCATCAATTAATGAAAAAATTAATTTTGACATTAATATAAATAAAGTTTTAAAATTTGATAACGGAGACCAAAGGATATATGAGCGTTAATTTTTTAATTTCTCAAGCGAAAAATATTCAAATAGTCATTGATGAAAATGCAGCAGAAATCGAAGCACTTGATCAAAATATTGGAGATGGGGATCATATATTTAATGTGCAAAGAGGTCTTAAGTTAGTAGTTGAGCTTGAAGATGATATTAAAAACCTACCTTTGCAAAAAGGTTTAAATATGATTGCTATGAAAGTCTTGTCAGGTATTGGTGGTTCTTCTGGAGCTTTGTTTGGAACTTTTTTTATGTCTATGGCTAAAACACCAGATCTAGATAAAGATATAGATTTTAACAAAGCATGCGAAATGGTTATAACGGGAATTAATGCAATGAAGGAAAGAGGAAAAGCTGATGTTGGAGAAAAAACAATGATGGATGTTTTAATTCCAGTATCAGAAAAACTGAATGAATTAAAAAGTGGTAATACAGACATGAAAGAAGGGTTAAGTGAGATAATAAAAATTGCTGAAGATAGAATGTTGGGAACAAAAGACATGCTTGCTACCAAAGGTAGAGCTTCATTTTTAGGAGAACGTGCCAAAGGTCATATAGATCCAGGAGCTCGTTCATCACAACTTATAATCGATACAATATGCAAATCACTAATTAATAAATAGGAGGAAATATGAAAAAATTTATAAATAATGTTGATGATTTTTTAAAAGAAAGTCTTAATGGATTTGGTAAAGCGCATAGTGATATAATTAAAGTAAATTTTGAGCCAAACTTCATTTCTAGAAAGACAAAAACTAAAGAAGGAAAAGTATCTTTAATTTCAGGTGGAGGAAGTGGACATGAACCGATGCACGGTGGTTTTGTTGGTCATGGAATGTTAGATGCAGCATGTCCAGGTTTTGTTTTTTCAGCACCTACTCCAGATCAAATGCAAGCTGCTGCTGAAAATGTGGATAGCGGAGCTGGTGTTTTATTCATAGTTAAAAATTATTCTGGGGATATTATGAATTTTCAAATGGGTGCAGAAATGTACTCAGGTAAAAATGATAGTATCATTACTAATGACGATGTGGCTGTTGAAGACTCTACGTTCACAACTGGTAGAAGAGGTGTAGCTGCAACAGTTTTGGTCGAAAAGATTGTTGGATCACTAGCTGAGAATGGAGGTTCGTTAGAAGAATGTAAAAAACTTGGTGAAAAAGTAAACAAAAACTCTGGAACTATGGGTGTTGCTTTTACTAGTTGTACAGTTCCTGCTGCAGGCAAACCAACTTTTGATATTGGAAATGATGAAATGGAATTTGGAGTAGGTATACACGGTGAACCCGGAAGAAAGAGAGAAAAAATTCAACCATCAAAAATAATAATTAACAATATGCTGGAAGCTATACTTGATGATTTAAAACCACAAAAAAATGAAAAGACGCTTCTATTTGTAAATGGTATGGGCGGAACTCCTCTTACTGAATTATATTTAGTATACAATGATGCTTGTGAAATTTTAAAATCTAAAGGAATTGAAATCACAAGAAGTTTGGTTGGCAATTATTGCACATCACTTGAAATGCAAGGAGCATCGATAACACTCTTAAAATGTGATGAGGAAATTTTAAATAATTGGGATGCACCTGTTCATACTGCAGCCATGCGTTGGGGAATGTAGAAATTGATAACTTGATGAGTTTTCTTTACGTGGAACTATATCAACGAAGTAATTAAAATGTCTGAAATTATAGCATTTATCGGTGTTGGAAACATGGGCTGTCCAATGGCTGAAAATTTAATGAAAGCAGGTAAAAATGTTAAGGTTTTTGATGTTTCAAAAAAAATGTTGGATGTTGCTAAAGATAAAAACCTTGAAACGGTTGAAGATATAAACGATTTAATTACAGGTGATATTACAACAGTTATTACAATGCTTCCAGAAGGCAAACATTCTAAGGAAGTTTATTTAGGAGAAAACGGAATTATAAATAAAGTTTCAAAAAGTTGTTTACTAATTGATTGTTCAACAATTGATATTCAAACTTCTATTAAGATTGGAAATAAAGCAACAGAAACAGGAATTAAAATGATTGATGCTCCAGTTAGTGGTGGGGTAATGGGGGCCCAAAAAGCGACGTTAAATATTATGGTTGGAGGATCAAAAGAAGCATTTGGAAAAGCACTTCCTTTATTAAAAATCATGGGAAAAAATATATTTCATGCAGGTGATTTAGGTAGTGGGAATGGTGCTAAGATTTGTAACAATATGGCCCTAGGAATTGCAATGATTGCAGCCTCAGAGTCATTAATGTTAGCTAAAAGATTAAATATAGATATTAAAAAAGTTCATGAGATCATGAAAAATGCATCAGGTAATAGTTGGCCAATTTCTGTTTATCCACCCTTACCAGGTTTAATTGATAACACACCATCAAATAATAATTATCGTCCAGGTTTCTCTGCAGGAATGATGAATAAAGATCTTAAACTTGCAAATGATTGTGCAAAAAGTGTAAATGCAGAAACACCATTAGGAAAAATGGCTCTAGAAATTTATGATCAATTTTGTAAAGAAGGAAATAACGATAAAGATTTTTCAGCGATTTCAAAAGTTATAGGTGGTAATGCTTGGGACTATCCAATTGATTAAATAAATTTATTGCAAGTGTTTATGAAGATAATAAGTTGGTTTAGTATTATTAATTCTACTTTCAATTGAATTTTTTTAAAAATTTGTTCAATATGGGTCATTTTGGCACACATTTTAGAAAGACTCTAAATTAAATCTATGTTTAAATTTCTTCAGTTAATTAACTAAGAGGATAATAAATGATTAAAAATAAAAAATCATTGAAGGGTTCTAAAACTCCTTCAAGAAGAAAGTTCTTCAAAGCAGCAGCAGCAACTGGTGCAGCAGCCGCTACAGCAGTAGCAATGCCTAATGTTGCTTTTGGTGCTCCATTAACATTAAAAATGCAAGCAGCTTGGCCTTCAGGCGCAAACATCTTTTTTGAAATGGCAGGAGACTATGCAAAAATGGTTAGCGACATGTCTGGAGGATCATTAAAAATTGATCTTCAGCCTGTTGGTGCCGTTGTAAAAACTTCAGAAATTGGACAAGCAGTAAGTTCAGGAGTAGTAGATATGGGTCACTGGGTGACTGCATATTGGTATGGAAAAAATGCTGCAGCTTCACTTTTTGGAACTGGTCCTTCATACGGAATGTCATCTCAAGAAGTAATGGGATGGATGGAGTATGGTGGAGGAAGAGCATTATACGAAGAAGCAGTAAAAAGTGTTGGATTTAATTACACTGGTTTCTTCCATATGCCAATGCCAGCACAACCATTTGGTTGGTTCAAAAAGAACGTAACAAAAGTATCTGATGTAAAAGGTATGAAGTATAGAACAGTTGGTCTTGCAACTAACGTTTTAACTGCTATGGGAATGGTCGTAAGACAATTACCAGGTGGTGAGATCCAACCAGCAATGAAAACTGGTTTGATTGATGCTGCAGAGTTTAACAACCCAACGTCAGACTCACAGTTTGGAATGCAAGATGTCTCTAAACACTATCACTTAGGAAGTTTCCACCAATCTCAGGAAATGTTTGAAATTCCAGTGAATACGAAGAGACTAAACAGCCTTTCACCTGCTCATCAAGCTATTTTGAAGAATGCTGCATACGCTGCAAACTCAGATAACTACTTTAAAGCTTTAGTTAGATATTCAGCTGACTTAGCTAAGTTAATGAATGAGCATAAGGTAAATGTTTACCAAACTTCTGATGCTATCTTAGCCGAGCAATTAAAAGGTTGGGATAAAATCATTAGTGAGTTTTCTGGTAAGGATGCTTTCTTTAAGAAAGTAGTAGACTCACAAAAAGCATACGCTAAGAGAACCATGAAGTATCTGTTGATGAATCAACCGAACTACAAATTAGCTTATGAAAATGAGTTTGGACCAATTGAGAAAGTTAAAATCTAATTAACTTTAGTAAATTCAAAAAAAGGGGGTTTAAAAACCCCCTTTTTTTTTAGTTTAATTTAATATACTTTTTGATGATGGAAACTTTCATTAAATTTGCGGATACACTTAGCACTTCAATGGGTAAAGCATTTTCTTGGTGTATTGTGATTTTAATGGGTGGAACAGTTTATGAAGTTGTTATGGCTTATGTTTTTAATAAGCCAACGTTATGGAATTTTGATTTTAGTATGCAAATGTATGGAGCAATACTAATGATGTCGGGTGCATATTGTTTAGCGACCGAAGCCCATGTAAGAGGTGATGTAATTTATCGATTATTTAAACAAAGAACTCAAGCTTGGATAGATTTAGTTCTTTATTTTGTCTTCTTTTTTCCAGGCGTCGTTGCTTTAGCTTTTTACGGATATGAATACGCTGCAATTGCTTGGAAAATAAAAGAGACAAGTTGGAGTAGTCCAGCTCAAATACAAATTTACATGGTTAAATCCATGATACCTGCTGCAGGTACATTGTTAGTTATTCAAGGAATTGCAGAAGTTTTTAGATCTATTATTTGTATCAAAACAGGACAATGGCCTATGCGAATGGTAGTTGCTGAGGAAACAGAACAAATGCTGATGAGAACATCACAAGAGGAAGATAAATCAAATGTTATTTAGTCTTTCAAATCCAGAAGTTGCAATTTTAATGATGGGTATATTTCTATTTGCTGTTCTTTTAGGTTTTCCAATTGCATTTACATTAATGGCGATGGGTATTGCGTTTGGTTATTACGCTTACTACGACGCGACCATGATGGAACACATTTTTGATAATAGAATTTTTCAATTATTTGTTCAAAACACTTATACTGTTATGGATAATAATGTTCTGACAGCTGTACCTTTATTTTTGTTCATGGGTTATTTAGTTGAGAGAGCGGGAATTGTTGCAAAATTATTTTTTGCTATAAGATTAGCTGCACATAGACTTCCAGCATCTATGGCTGTTGCTGCATTAATTACTTGTACGCTGTTCTCTACAGCAACAGGAATTATTGGTGCAGTAGTGACGTTGATGGGATTATTAGCTTGGCCAGCAATGGTAAAAGCTGGTTACGATAAAAAATTTGCATCAGGAATAATATGTTCCGGAGGATGTTTGGGTATTCTAATACCACCAAGCATTATGTTGATTGTTTACTCAGTTATTGCTCAATTATCACCTCTAAGACTTTTTGCAGCCGCTATCTTTCCAGGTTTACTTTTGGCAGGATTGTACATTGGCTATGCGGTTATAAGAGCATGGATGAATCCATCCATCGCACCTAGACCTCCAAAAGAAGATATTCCACCTCGTGCAGAAATTTTAAAAGAGGTATTAGTTTCTTTTGTACCTCTTTTTGGATTAATTATGTTAGTGCTTGGAACAATTTTAGCTGGAATAGCAACACCAGCAGAGGCTGCGGCAGCAGGAGCCTTTGGAGCATTGATTTTATCTTGGTTCTATAAAACCCTTAAATGGCAAAACTTTAAAGAGTCTGTTTTTTTAACTGCCAAAACAACAGCTATGATTATGTGGTTATTTATTGGATCTTGGACTTTTTCTTCAGTATTTTCTTACCTAGGTGGACATGAAGTTTTTGAACATTTTTTTACTTCTATAAATATTTCAACTTGGCAATTTCTAGTAATTACACAAATTATAATTTTCCTTTTAGGATGGCCATTAGAGTGGACTGAAATTTTAATTATTTTTGTTCCAATTTTTTTACCGCTATTAGAAATTTTTGGAGTTAACCCATATTTTTTTGCAATGTTAATAGCTTTAAATTTGCAAACTTCTTTTTTAACGCCGCCAATGGCAATGTCGGCTTATTATTTAAAAGGAGTTCAAAAAACTAACGTTGAATTAATGGATATTTTTAGAGGAATTATGCCGTTTTTAGCAATTGTGATTTTCGCTATGTTTTTAATGTATATGTTTCCTGCAATTGCTTTATGGTTACCAGAAACTTTATTTGCTAACTAATAGAAATGATAGATATTTTTTCTCTTAAAGCCGAAGAGCTCGCTTTAAAAATAAAAGACTCTCAATTAACTTCAGTAGAAATATGTGAAAAGTATATAGAAAGAATTAATAAATTTGAAAAAGATGTAAAGGCTTGGGCACATTTTGATAAAAAACTTCTACTAGAAAAAGCAGTAGAAGCTGACGAATATAGAAGGTCAGGTAAACCTTTGGGACCATTGCATGGTGTCCCTGTAGCTGTAAAAGACATTGTTGGAACTCTTGATATGCCAACCGAATGTGGAACTGTAATTAGAAAGGGAAAATCTTATTCACAAAATGCAGAAATTGTTGATTTATTATTAGCAGCTGGTGCAATTGTAATGGGCAAAACAGCTACAGCTGAATTAGCATATCTTGGCCCTCCCAAAACAACTAATCCACACGATCATTCTAGAACTCCAGGTGGTTCTTCAAGTGGATCTGCAGCTGCTGTTGCTTCGTTTATGGCGCCTTTATCAATAGGTTCACAAACAGGTGGTTCAATAATAAGACCAGCATCATATTGTGGAGTTGTAGGTTACAAACCAACATACGGGTTAATTTCAAGAAATGGTGTACTTAAAACCTCAGAAAAATTAGATCACATAGGTGTATTTGGAAGATCAGTAGAAGACGTTGCGTTACTTTCAAAAGTCTTAATTAAAAAAGATAATTTTGACCCTGCAACTGTTCATTATTCAGCTGAGAATATGCTTGCGGAAACAAAAAAAGGTCCCTTGTTTGAACCTAAATTTATTTTTTATAAAACAGATTATTGGAAAAATATTGAAAAAAAATCCAGAGAAGCTTTTGAATATTTTATAAAATCTTTTAAAAAAAATATTGAGGTTTTTGATAACCCTTCTTATTTTAAAGATATTCATAAATATCATCAAATTATGTATGAAACTGATTTAGCAAATAATTTTGGATTATATTATAAAAAGTATAAAAAAAAATTATCTAAGCCAATGCAAGATGCAATTGTTAAAGGTAATAAACATTCAGCAAAAGAGTATGCTGAGGCCCTGGATTTCATGAAAAGAAGTTACGAGTCTTATGAAGAAGTATTTGAAGATTATCATGGAGTTTTATCACCTGCTAGTCCTGGTGTTGCTCCCAAAAGTTTAAAAACAACTGGTTCTGCAGAATTTAATAAAGTTTGGTCTTATCTTGGAACTCCATGTATATCACTTCCATTGTTACAAGGTGATGCAAATATGCCTCTAGGAGTCCAATTAACTGGTGCTAGGTACGATGATCATAGATTTTTAGGTATTGCTAATTGGTTAGAAAAGGAATGTAATAATTAAATGCAAAAATTTACAACATTTTTAGGAACTTTGCTTGCAACAGCTTTTTTAGTTGGCTTAGCTACGACACTTACAAGATCAACAATGATAGGTTTTTTTGATGTATTGCCAGTTTATATATTGATGGCAATCGCAATCTTCATGATGGTCTATGAAGCATTTTTTGATAAAAAATAATTTTATATAATCTAAAATTTACTACCTCAGATTGTAATACAATAGTTTACAGTTATTTTGATCTAGACTTAAACGCACATTTGTAATTTACTCTGTACAGTTAATTAACAAAGAAGAGGAGATACTAATGATTAAAGAAAAAAAATCATTGAAGGCTTCTAAGTCGCCTTCAAGACGTAAGTTCTTTAAAACTGCTGCTGCAACTGGAGTTGCTGCTGTAGCTGCATCATCTTTAGCTGCTCCAGCTGTTGCTGCAGAAAGAGTGGAAGCAGCAATGGTAGCTACTTGGCCGAGAGATTTTCCAGGCCTAGGTACTGGTGCACAAAGACTTGCAAAAAGAATAGCTGATATGAGTGATGGCAGAATTCAAGTTACTTATTATGCTGCAAACGAGCGAGTTAAAGCATTTGACTCATTTGATGAAGTTGCTTCTGGTAATTCGCAAATGTATCATGGTGCAGATTATTATTGGGTTAAAAAACACCCAGCTTTTGGATACTTTACTGCTTGTCCTTTTGGTTTCACGTATTCTGAAATTAATGCGTGGATACACCATGGTGGTGGGCAAGAACTTTGGGATGAGTTAACTGATGATTTTGGTACTCAAAGTTTCATAGCTGGAAATACTGGAGTGCAAATGGGTGGTTGGTTTAATAAAAAAATTAGATCAGCTAATGACCTTAAAGGTTTAAAAATGCGTATGCCAGGATTAGGTGGACAAGTTCTAGGAAAACTAGGTGGTTCCCCAATCTCACTTCCTGGTGGACAAATTTACGAAAACCTTGTTTCAGGTGCAATTGATGCAACTGAATGGGTAGGTCCATGGAATGATGAAGCTATGAAGTTCCATGAAGCAGCGAAGTACTATTACTACCCTGGTATGCATGAACCCGGTTCAATGTTAGCATGTGGTGTCAATAAATCTTGGTTTACAAGTTTAACTAAATCAGACCAAACAATAATTAAAACTGCTTGTGCATGGGCAGATGAAATTACAATGGCTGAGTACAATGCTAAGAATGGTGCTGCATTAGCAAGACTAGTAAATGAAAATGGTGTTAAACTTGAGAAGTTTAATGACAAAGTTTATGACGCTTTTGCTAAAGGTGCGGAAGAAGTGTATGACGAAGTTCAACAACACAGTGAGCTTGCTGCAAGAGTGCATAAAGCATTCATTAAAGCAAGAAAAGAAATTGGTGCTTGGACTAACTTGTCAGACTCTCCATACATCAGTCAAAGAAATAGAGCTTTAGGAATTAGCTAAAGTTAGATTTATAATTAATTAAAAATTAGGGCCCTTTTTAGGGCCCTTTTTAATAAATTAAAAACTCATTTAAGTTATGTATTTAAAAAACAATTTATCTATAATAATTAGAATATTTAGCTACTCAATATTAGCTACTACTTTTGTTTTTTTATTTAATAACGTTTTAACAGTTTGGTTTGATTGGCCTGGTGTAAAAAGTTTATTTTCTCATTATGGTTTGTTTGGATTTAAAAAATTAAGTAAACCATTGGAAGACACAGTTTTAACTTTTGCATATTTACAATTGTTCTTTTATTTAGCCTCAATATTATTTTCAATTTTCTATGTAAACAGATCAATAAAACAAACATTGACAGCAGATTCAGAAATTTTAAATAAATTTACTGCATATATAATTCGTTCATCTTTTTGGGCAGTTTTAATTGTTGGAATTGCAGATTTATTAATCTCATTTTTAGTTGTTGAAAAATTAGTTGAACCATTACTAGGGGAATATTTAAAAATTAAATTAGTAGTTCCAGCTTTTAGGATTAC
This sequence comes from uncultured Pelagibacteraceae bacterium, assembly GCA_902595795.1. Lineage (GTDB taxonomy): Bacteria > Pseudomonadota > Alphaproteobacteria > Pelagibacterales > Pelagibacteraceae > Pelagibacter. Next base: position 3,380 of record CACJRK010000010.1, on the reverse strand, counting down.
ATTTGTTCATTTTCCATTAATCTTACTTTCATTTGTAGTTGGATATTTTACTAGATCTGTAGGTTTTATTTGGTTAGCAGTACTTGTTGTAGGAAGTGAATTTTTTATAGTTTTATCAAGATTTATTTTTGAGTATGAACAAGCATTTCAAGGAGATCTAGTTCGATTTTGGTATTCTGCTCTTTATCTTTTTGCTAGTGCATATGCTTTAATTCATGAGGGACATGTCAGGGTTGATGTTTTATATACAGGTTTTAGTGAACGTAAAAAAGCATGGACTAATTCAATAGGATCATTGATTTTAGGTATACCTTTATGTCTCATAGTTTTATTTTTGGGTATGGGAGGAAAAGCAAGCATTATTAATGGGCCAGTTATTTCTTTTGAAATTACCCAGCAAGGATCTAATGGATTATATTTACTTTATTTGATGGCTATATATTTAGCTGTATTTGCCGTCTCAATGTTAATTCAATTTACAAGTTATTTTATGAGCAGTAGCGACAAACTTTTGAAAAATTAAATTATGGAACATCTATTTCTAGCTTTACTTGTGATTATAATGATAGGAGCATTAGCTTCAGGTTTTCCTGTAGCTTTTGCTTTACCTGGTTCAGCAATTATTTCAATAGGTCTTGCAGCGTTTTTCGGATATCTTTTTGAAGGAGATGTAAGCGCTTATTTTGCAACAGATGGTCCTAAAGAATGGCTGACTGCTGGGATTACAAATTTCAGAAGTAATTATTGGGATGTAGAAACAGATACTTTGATTGCTATCCCGTTATTTATTTTTATGGGAATTATGCTCCAAAAATCTAAGATCGCAGAGGATCTTTTGGTTACAATGGGGCAACTTTTTGGTCCAATTCCTGGAGGATTGGGTATTTCAGTAATTTTTGTTGGAGCATTGCTAGCAGCAACTACAGGCATTGTTGGGGCAACAGTTATTGCCATGGGACTAATTTCATTACCAACCATGTTAAATAATAAATATGACAAAAGTCTTGCGAGCGGTATCGTTTGCTCGTCAGGAACTTTGGGTCAAATAATACCTCCATCAATTGTTTTAATTATTATTGCAGATCAATTAGCTAGTGCGTCTGATGTAGCTAATACAATTCGGCAGACAGATTATAAAATTTTAACAGGTGAATTTAATATGCCTGGAGAGTTTAGAGTAGGTTCAACTAGTGCTGGTGATATGTTTTTAGGAGCATTGTTACCTGGATTAGTTTTGGTTGGATTATATATGCTGTATGTTTTTGTTTATGCAAGAATAAATCCAAAAGCTGCACCACCAGTAACATTTAAAGGAAGTTTTGATTTTAAATTTTGGATAAAAGTTGTTGGGGTAATAATTCCACCTCTTGCCTTAATATTTGCTGTGCTTGGATCTATATTGATGGGTATTGCCACAGTAAATCAAGCTGGTTCTATTGGAGCAATTGGAGCAACTATGATGGCAGGTTACCGTCTTCATAAGGGTAGGAAAGATGCATATTACCCAATAATAATTTCAGTTGTTTCAGTAATACCTATATTTCTTCTCGCAAAGAATTATAATTTAAATATTAAAGCTGTTGATACGAGAGATTTAACAGCAATATTGATTACAGGATTTTTCACATTTACGTTTTTAATTGGAATTGTATGGAGTTTTTGGAGATCGTATAAGATCGACAATGTCTTGAAAGAAGTTGTTACAGAAACATGCGTAACTACTTCAATGGTATTTATAATTCTTTTAGGTGCAGCAATGTTAACTTCTGGTTTTAGAGCTTTTGGAGGTGAAGAGTTAGTAAGAGATTTTTTACAAGATTTACCAGGAGGATTTTGGACACAGTTTGTTGTTGTAATGGCTGTAATCTTTTTATTAGGATTCTTTCTTGATTTTATTGAAATTGCGGTAGTTGTTGTTCCAATTATTGCACCAATATTATTAGCCGAACCAGGTGCAAATATAAGTGCAATTTGGCTAGGAGTTATGATAGGAGTTAATTTACAAACATCTTTTTTAACCCCACCATTTGGGTTTGCATTATTTTACTTAAAAGGAGTTGCATCAAAATTAGTTACTACGTTGAATATATGGAAAGGAGTTGTTCCATTTATAATTCTTCAACTTATTGGTCTAGGAATTGTTGGTTTTTATCCGTCATTAGTAAACTATTTGCCAGCACGTACTTATTTGACCTCCAATGTTGCTCCACCACCAATGAATCCAAAATTACAATACTGTCTACAAGAGTATAAGTTTGCTATTTATAATAATAATGAGAGTCAAATTAAAAGTGCAATAAATAATTTTCAAAAACTAATGCCTACAAATTTACCAGTAGATAAATTAGATATATTTGAAGAACATTTTGATAATGCACTTGGAACTTTTGCAATAGTTAAAAAACTTCAAAAAACTGAGGAGGAATATAATTTATTTGCAGAGGATTATAGAGATCTTCATTTTTCTGTTAGGAAAAAACAGAAGAAAATTAGAAAAATTGATAATAAAATTAAAAAGTTAAAATCAGAAATTAGAAATTTAGACAAGGATGATGCATCAAATAAAAATAAATTAGAACTTAAAATAGAAAATTATAAATTAGAAATAACTGAAATTAAAAACCAAATACCTGAAGCTTGGAAATCTCGAAATAAAGAATTTGAAATACTTCAAAAGGCGAAAAATACTAGGACAAAACGTTACAGAAAAAATGTTGATGAAGCATATGATAACTTAGATCAAATAGCACTGTTTATTAATGACCATGAAAAGTTAAAAAATCTTTCACCTGAAATAAAAGAATTAAAATATTTAATAGATAATAAAGACTATGAAAATTCAATTTCAATAATTGATAGTCTTTTTGAAAAATTAAGCGAAATTTCAGGCACTGAAGAATTTGCTAATAAATTGGATGATTTAATAACTGTTATAGATAACGATGAAGTTGATGAACAAAAATTATTACTTGCTAGCTCAGAAACCTTTGATTTATTTAATAAAGAAGTTTCATGGAGAGAAGATGCTAATAAAAATTTATTACCTGAGTTAATAAAATATAATGAAGTTATTAAAAATAATATTGGATTAAGACTTCAGTCAAGATTGACAAAAGAACAAGCTAAATTTGTTGCAAGGTGTAACTCAGTTCATAGAGATATATCTTTAAACTTTTAATTAATGGAAAACTATATTCTACCAAAAAAACAGGCTATTGTTGTTTTTTTTGTATTTGCATTTGGTTATTTTTTATCATGTTTGTTGCGTGCAATTACCGCAACACTTTCCCCTGTATTAACCTTAGAATTTAATTTGTTAGCAGCTGATTTAGGATTGTTAGCTGGGGGTTATTTTTTAGGTTTTGCTTGTATGCAAATAC
>CACJRK010000009.1 GCA_902595795.1 uncultured Pelagibacteraceae bacterium | reverse complement strand
ATTTTTAAAAAAAAATAAAATTAAAAATATTTGTATCGATACAGAGGGTGCACAAATACGTACTTCAAATGTTAAAAAGAAATTTTTAACAAAAAATTCATATTATTTTTTATCAAATAAAAAATTGAATTTTAAAAATTCTATAAGACTTTATCCATTATTTAATTTTAATAATATTAAAGAAAAAACATTAGTAAAAATTGGTTTTGATGGTTTAGAACTTGAGGTATCAAAAACTTACAAAAATTATCTTAAGTGCAAAGTTATAAAAGAAGGAATTTTAGATTCAAATAAAGGTGTTCATTTTCATGCAGATATATTTCTTAATCCCTTAACCGAAAAGGATTTGTTAGCCATTAATATTGCAAAGCAATTTAAAGTAAAAATGTTTGCGCTTTCTTTTGCAAATTCTCCAAATGATATTTTAACATTAAGATCAAAATTAGATAAGAAAGATTTAATAATCTCTAAAATAGAAACTAAGAAAGGTTTTTTTAACAGAAAAAAAATTGCAAGCGTTTCCAACGCAATTCTCATTGATAGAGGCGATCTTTCCAGATACATAGAAATTTCTAAAATACCATTAGCTCAAAGAATTATTATTAAAGACGCAAAGAAACTTAAAAAAGAAGTTTATGTTGCAACGAATTTACTTGAAACAATGATTATGTCGAATAATCCTACTAGGGCAGAAAGTAATGATGTATATTCTTCTTTAGAAACAGGTTGCTCAGGCTTAGTTTTAGCAGCTGAAACAGCAATAGGAAATAATCCTGTAGAATGTGTTAAATTTCTAAAGCAGTGCTTATATGTATTTTACAGAAGAGGAAAATTTAATAAATCTAATTCATTATTTTTCAAAAAAAAATAAGAATTTTAAATAATCTAAAAACTAGAAGTAATTTAGAAATTATAGAGATAAAATAAAAAAATTTTACTTATTACTCTTGTTGAATTATAAATATTAGCTTAAACAATCATGAAATTCATTAATGCCCTCGTGGTGAAATTGGTAGACACAAAGGACTTAAAAGCCGAGGGATAGAAGTTAAAGTCAGTCCATAGTAGTCCAAGGCAGTCTAAAACATCCTATAAAATCTCATAACTTTAAATTAGCTTTAAATCGATATAGGGAAATCGAGCTCATTAAATATCTCAAAACCAGTACAAGACCAGTACACAGAGAGATGAATTTATAGTACTGTTATTTAATAAAAAAGCTTTTAGGGATCGTGGTTCTAGGTAAACAATTATTATGGGCATATTTGATATTTTTAATTCTGAAAAAAAATCCAAAAAGAAAAAACCTATAAAATATCAAAAAAATGATGTTGTCTATGTAATTAAAGATAAAAAAATTGCAATCTTTGGATTTGGTGAACAAGCAGAAGCTCATGCATTAAATTTAAAAGATAGTGGAATAAATAATATTGTAATAGCCCTTCGAGAAAACTCAAAAAGTATTTCTAAGGCTGAAGCAAAAGGTTTTAAAGTTATGAAACTATCAAAAGCAGCTAGTTGGGCTGATATTATTATAATGTTAATACCATTTAAAGCTCATTTTGACGTTTATGTAAAATACATTGAACAATATATTGTAGAAGGAAGTTTAATTGGTTTTGCTCATACTTGGGGAAGAGTTAACGAATTACCAAATTACAGATCTGATTTGGGCATATTTCAAGTTTCAACTGAATTAAATGGTAAAGCTTTAAGAAAAAGTTTTAAAGATGGAAAAATTATTGGAGCTGAATATACAGTAAACTATAATAATGATAATCGACATTTAGTACTTCCACGACACGCAGCTTTAGCCTACGTTCTAGCAATTGGCTCATCTTCTCAAGATATTAGTCATATTGCTGATAATAAAGATCCATTTTCTAATGATTTTATCTTCGACACTGAAAAACCAAAAAAACAAAATAAAGATCTACCAGATAATGAAAATAAGAAGCGAGAACAAAACCCTTCTCAAGTTGGCACAGGTTTCTTTGTTGATAACAAAGGCCATATAGTAACAAATTATCATGTAGTTAAGTCTAGTAAGAACAATACAAAGATCATATTTAATAATGATGAAATTGACGTAAAGATAATTGCTTATGATGAGATATTAGACATAGCTTTACTTAGAGCAAAAGTTAAAAATAAAAATTTTATAAAGTTTTCTAATGCTTCACCAAAAAAAGCACAAAATATTTTGGTAGCTGGCTATCCTTATGGGAAATTTATCAGTGATGACCTGAAGATTACATCTGGTATTATTAATTCTCTTAAAGGAATTCAAAATAATACTTCTATGCTGCAAATAGATGCAACAATAAACCCTGGTAACAGCGGAGGACCAATTGTTGATAAAGTCTCTGGCAGTTTAGTAGGCGTTGCAACAATGAAATTGAATAAAGATTTCACAAAGGCAGCTTTTGGAACTGAGAGTGAAAATACAAATTATGGAATTAAGTCTAGTCAGGTAAGAGATTTTTTAGAAGCAAATAATATTGAGATATCTATTAAATCAAATAAGTTAAAAATTGAAGAATTAGAAAATTCAACCGTTTATATTTTTAGTTAGTGAAAACTAATAAAGGTATTTAATTTATTGGATATTATAGGATAACCAGTACATGACCAGTACACAGAGATATAAAATAAAAAAAATTTACTTATTTATCTTGTTCAATTATAAATATTGGCATAAACACTCATGAAATTCATTAATGCCCTCGTGGTGAAATTGGTAGACACAAAGGACTTAAAATCCTTGCCGCTTGCGGAGTGCCAGTTCGAGTCTGGCCGAGGGCACCATTAAATGAGTAAACTTCAAATCATTTCAGATAAAAATAAAAAATCATCTGAGATTAAAAATTTATTATTAAAAAAGATAAAATTTAATCATTTTAAAAAAGAAAACCTTATAATTGTTATTGGTGGTGATGGCTTTATGCTTCAAACACTTAAAAGAAATAAGGCTTCAAAAAAACATTTTTATGGGATTAATTCTGGAAGCTATGGTTTCCTTATGAATAAATTTTCCTCTAAAGATATAATTAAAAATCTTTCAAAAGCAAATTTGGTTTCAATTTCTCCTTTAGAAATGATTGTTAAAAATAAAAACAATCAAATTAAAAGATCTATAGCGATAAATGAAGTTTCTGTTCTCAGACAAAGTAGACAGGCTGCTTCATTATCAATTAAGCAGGGATCAAGACAAATAATTAAAAATTTAGTTTCAGACGGTGTATTAGTTTCAACACCAGCAGGAAGTACAGCTTATAATTTGTCTGTGCATGGTCCTATTTTAAGTCTACATTCAAAAAAATTATCAATATCTCCAATAAGTGCTTTTAGACCAAGAAGATGGAAGGGTAAAATTGTGAATGATAAATCTAAAATTTTAATAACAAATTTGAATCCATCTAAGCGACCAATTAGTGCTGTTGCAGATAATTTAGAAGTAAGAAATGCTAAATCAATTACCGTAAAAACTAACAACAAAATAAAGTTTAATCTTCTTTACGATAAAAATAGAAGTTTACAAAAAAAGATTAAAATTGAACAAATAAGAAAAGAAACTAATTAAATAATGAACGTCGTATATACATTCTAATTTATTTAGGTTAAATGCATTATATATAAAGTAAAAATAGATTGTGGGATTAATTTTAATGAAAAAACTTTTAGGGATTGTGATTCTGGTTTTGTTTTTAAGTGGGAATGTTAACTCTAATGATAAAGTTGAAGTACTAAAGAAAGTCACTACTGTTAATGACTTGCTTAATGAAGGGTATATATTATCTAGTACAAATGTACTTCCTTCAAAAAATTATGATAGCCCATCAATTTTATATCATCTAATCAAAGATAAAAAATTAGTGACTTGTGTTTTACGAAGTGGCAATGAAGATAAAAATAAGAATAGATTTGTTGTTCAATGTTTAAAACCTTAGTGAAGAAACTTTTAGGGATCGTGGTTCTGGGTTTGTTGTTATGTGGAAATGTTTATGCAGGTGAACCTTATTCTAAATATATTATTCCTTTAAATATTTGGGCACCAGCAACAATCGCTATGTTAGTTTCAGTTGGAGTGTTTGGCTTTATTTCTGATTTTGAAATTCCTAAAAGTATAAAGAATTTTTATTATCCAATTATAATTATAAAAATTATTATCTTAATTGGTTTAGGAATTATTTGTTTTGTCAGTTGGTGTATCTGGATTTTTGGAATGATGGCTTATTTGTTTAATTTAATGGGAGCTTGGGTTATAGCTCTTGTCATACCATTTTTCTTATTAATGAATTGGGTAGGTCATTTATTTAATACTTGGCTGCTTCCTAAAATTAAAAAAATTAAAACAACAAAATAATCAAACGACCACTTGATTGATACACAATCCATACACACTCTATACACAATCAAAGCACACTATGAGCACAGTCAGAATAGAAATTTAGCTTTTTGAAAAAATTTAATGTTGATTTTATTGAGTGATGGTGCCCCCGCACGGATTCGAACCGCGGACCTATTGATTACAAATCAATTATAAAACTTTAAATAGACATTTGTTTCCAACAAAATTTGATATTTAACTTTGATCTATTCACACTATCGTCACAGTGATAAAGTTTTTTTATGAAATTTAACGTAGATTATAAAGTTGGAGATTATTTCACAGGAGTTTTGTTAGAAACATTTAAAGAAGCAGGAATAAGTAGACCAAGAGTTAGACCTGTAGAAATGTTTGCTGAAGATGTACGTGTAGAATTTCCAAGATCAATAAGAGAAGATAATCCTTTAGGTACTAAATTCAGAGCTTTAGTTAAAGTTGCACAAAAAACAAATAAAAAAACAGGAAAAAAAATTGGTGACCCTTATTTAGTTGCAACAGATAAGACAATTGATTTGGTTAACGATTATTCTCCAATAAAACAAATTTATGCAATTCCTGTTAGTGACAGATTGTATAAATATGTATCAGAGACACCAGACATAATTAAAAATCCTTTAATTAGATTAAGAGAGAACGCATATAAAAATTCTATTGTTAAAGTTCGAACTTATAAGACAACATCAAAGGGGCGCTCAACAAGTACAGCTGTTCATTCATATGCAATTCAAAGATCAAAAGGTATTTGTGAAAGTTGCGATACTCCCGCACCCTTTGAAACTAGAAATGGAACACCTTATTTAGAAGTCCATCACTTAATACCAATTAGCAAAGGCGGACCTGACCATCCCGAAAATGTTGCTGCCGTATGTCCTAATTGCCATAGAAGAACTGAAAAATCAAAGGACAGTGATCAGTTTAATAATGATATAATTAAAAAAGTTTTAGCAAAAGAAAAAGAGATGGGAAAAGTATGAAAAAACTTTTAGGGTTCGTGGTTCTGGGTTTTTTATTAACAGGTTGTGCAACTGGTACTGCTATCAAATTTAGTGATGATGCATATGATATTATAATAGAAAAATGGGATGCTCCTTTAACAAATTGTCTATTAATATTTAAGTATAAAAATAAATCATCTCTTGCTCTTCAACCTTCATTTATATTTGATGTGTCGACAAAAGATAAGACTATTAGCTCCATACTATTAGAAACAAAAGATGTTCTAGAACCAGGACAAGAAATAGTTATATCAACAGGTGACTTTCCTGACATAGATAAAGACTTAGATAATATAAAGTGCAAACAAATAACTAATATCAATCTCAAAGATGTTAAATTTAAAAATTTTAAATTTAGAATTGATTAAAACGACCACTTGATCACATCACACTCACGTCACACTGGCGTCACACTCATTAAAGAAATTTGATTAAAATTAAAATTCTGAAAAAAAATTAACGTTGATTTTATTGAGTGATGGTGCCCCCGCACGGATTCGAACCGCGGACCTATTGATTACAAATCTTGTATCATCAATCAAATAAATATGCTTTAGCAATACTTCTAAACAATCATCAGTAATCTCGACACACGTACGACACAATGCTAAAGTTTTCATAATGAAAAAACTTTTAGGGATCGTGGTTCTGGGTTTATTTTTGAGTGTGAATGCTTTTGCAGAAATAAGATTAATTGAAGAGAAAACCTTAAAAGCCAAAGAGTTCAATTATACAATCGCAACAGTATGTGTTGATGGTTATAAATTTGTAGTTGGAAGAAGAGCAAATGTTCAATCTATGGTTCAGTTTTTTGAAAGAGAAGATAAAGACGCTGATATGCAACCAGCAGAACCTGCAAGATGTTAGTGAAAAAACTTTTAGGGATCGTGGTTCTGGGTTTGTTGTTAAGTGGAAACGCTTTAGCAAAAGTTAAACTTCAGTGTCAAGGCCTAGTAGAGATAGTTGAAAAAAATATTATTTATCTAAATTTTGATGAAAAGTTTATTGATATAATTCAAGGGTCGGGTGGTAATAAAGTAACTTTTGAGGTTAATAAAATAGATGAAACCCGTGTCCAATCATGGAATAGACCTTTAGAAAAAAATGCAAAACATGTTACTAAGTCTGGAGAAGTTTTAACATATGATACTTTCATATCTGATTGGAACGAATGGTACAGCGCTGATTTTAAAGATCGTTTTTGGATAGTTTATATAGATAGACTTCAAGGAAAAGTTCAAGTGGGTTATTCAAAAGAATCTTATATAAAATCAAATAAAGATAAAAAATATAGAAAAAAAATTGGAAAAAAAGGATTAAATATAGAATGGGTGCAAGTGTGGAGATGCAAAAAATATGGTTTATCTCAATCTAAATTTTAAATGATTGAAGCTTTAATTATAATTGAATTAACATTTTTGACATATAAACTTTTGACTGATTAAAAGTCTTACGACCACTTGATCACGACACTACTACGACACACTCACGACACAATAATTAAGAATTTTTAGAATTAGCAAAAAAAATTAGTGTTGAATTTATTGAGTGATGGTGCCCCCGCACGGATTCGAACCGCGGACCTATTGATTACAAATCAATTGCTCTACCAGCTGAGCTACAAGGGCATGTTCAATAAGTAGTAATTATTTATAAATTAATCAACTCTTTTTTTTTAAATAACTCAAATGATGAAATACTATTGCTGCACTATTTGATATATTTAAACTTTCAACATCTTTATTTATATCTATTTTAACAAAAAAATCTGCATATTTTCCTGTATGTTGTCTCATTCCAAAACCTTCAGATCCAAAAAGAAGAATATTTTTTCCTTCCCATTTAATGTCTGTAAAATCATTTTCTCCCTTAGAATCAAAACCATAAACCCAAAAATTTTTTTCTTTTAAATTTTTAAGTGTAGAATTAATATTTGATACCTCAAAAATATTTAAGTGTTCCATGCACCCACTTGCTGATTTATACATTAACTTACTATCGTTAGGAAAATGTCTTTGCTTAATAATTAAACCATCAATTTTAAATGAAGCAGCACTTCTAATTAATGATCCAATGTTTCTTGGATCAGATACTTCATCCAAACAAACTAAAGTACATTTATTTTTTTCTTTAATAAATTCTTTTAAGTCTGGTTGATCTAAATGTTCAATTTCAGCAACATACCCTCCATGCATCAATTGTTCTTTATTTGTGTATTTGTCTAATTCTTTTTTAGATTTAAAGTAAATTTTTACATCATTTAAAACATTTTGTTTTGGATTTTTTCTATGGATATTTTTTTTTGCATCTTCAGTTAAAAAAACTCTTAAAACCTTTCTTCTAGGATTTCTAAGAGCTTCAATTACTGCGTGCTGGCCAGCAATAAAAAAAGATGATTTATTCATAAATTTATAGACTTTTACACGTTTTTTATAATATTTACCTATTAAATCACGTGTTGCATTTACATAAATAAAATATATAAAACGCCTGTTGTTTGAAGCTTTTATTGAACAGGGGACACTTCCCCAGAAGGAGGGGTTCCAGAGCGGTCAAATGGGGCGGGCTGTAAACCCGTTGACTTCGGTCTTCGAAAGTTCGAATCTTTCCCCCTCCACCATTCAATAAATTTTTAGATGACATGGAGTGTTACTCTTGGGGTTTTGCGGGTGTAGTTCAATGGTAGAACGCTAGCCTTCCAAGCTGGATGTAAGGGTTCGATTCCCTTTACCCGCTCCAAGAAAAAAAATTATTAATTAAAACAAAAACTGAGGTAAAAACGTAATGTCAAAAGAAAAATTTGTTAGAAGTAAACCCCACTGTAACATTGGGACTATTGGTCATGTCGACCATGGTAAAACTACTCTTACTGCAGCTATCACAAATGTATTAGCTGAAACTGGTGGTGGTCAAGCTGTTGCTTATGATCAAATCGATAAAGCACCAGAGGAAAAAGAAAGAGGAATTACAATTTCAACTGCTCACGTTGAATATGAAACTGAAAAAAGACATTATGCTCACGTTGATTGTCCTGGTCATGCTGACTACGTTAAAAATATGATAACTGGTGCAGCGCAAATGGACGGCGCTATACTGGTTGTTAATGCAGCTGATGGTCCTATGCCACAAACAAGAGAACATATACTTTTAGGCAGACAAGTTGGTATTCCAGCAATAGTTGTTTATTTAAATAAAGTCGACCAAGTCGATGATAAAGACATGATTGAACTTGTTGAAGAAGAAATTAGAGAACTTTTAACTTCATACAAATATCCAGGAGACAAAACTCCAATTATAAAAGGTTCAGCATTAGCAGCTGTAGAAAAAAGAGATGATGAAATTGGAAAAAATTCAATTTTAGAATTAATGAAAGCAGTTGATGAACATATACCACAACCAGCTAGGGAAGTTGATAAACCTTTCTTGATGCCAGTTGAAGATGTATTTTCTATTTCAGGAAGAGGAACAGTTGCAACTGGTAGAGTTGAGTCGGGAGTAATTAAAACCGGCGAAGAAGTTGAAATTGTTGGAATAAGAGAAACAAAAAAATCAGTTTGTACTGGAGTTGAAATGTTTAGAAAACTATTGGATTCTGGTGAAGCTGGAGATAACGTTGGAATTTTATTGAGAGGTATTGAAAGAGATGACATTGAAAGAGGTCAAGTTCTTTGCAAGCCTGGTTCAATTACTCCTCACACTAAATTCGAGGCTCAAGCTTATGTACTTAAAAAAGATGAAGGTGGAAGACATACTCCTTTCTTTACTAAATACAGACCACAATTTTATTTTAGAACTACAGACGTTACAGGTGAAGTTGAGTTACCAGCAGGTACTGAAATGGTAATGCCAGGTGATGATGCTAAGTTCACTGTTAAGTTAATAACACCAATTGCAATGGCAGAACAATTAAACTTTGCTATTCGAGAAGGTGGCAGAACTGTTGGAGCTGGAGTAGTAACTAAAATTATAGAGTAACTCTATAAGTAGGAGTGTAGCTCAATTGGTAGAGCGCCGGTCTCCAAAACCGGAGGCTGAGGGTTCGAGTCCCTCCGCTCCTGCCAAACTGAGCTAAATTATATGAGAAACCCAATTAAATTTATTCAAGAAGTTAAACAAGAGGCTTTTAAGGTTACTTGGCCTACTTGGAAAGAAACATTACAAGGTGCTTTAATGGTTTTTGTAATGGCTGTTCTGATGTCTTTATTTTTTCTTCTTTTAGATCAGGTTTTAAAATTTTGTCTAGAATTACTTCTTAAAGTGAGTATTTAATGAAAAATTGGTATATTGTTCAATCACACTCTAATTTTGAGAATAAAGTTTCCAGTTTAATTAAGGAAGAGGCTGAAAAAGCAAAGATCTCAGATAAATTTGAGGAAATTATAGTTCCAACTCACGATGTTACAGAGGTAAAGAGAGGAAAAAGAATTCAAAGAAAAAAGAAGTACTTTCCTGGTTACGTACTTGTAAAATGTGAAATGAATAATGATGTGTATCATATGATAAAAAACTTGAAGAGAGTTAGCGGTTTTCTTGGTACTAAAGGTGTACCAGTACCAGTATCTGATAAAGAAATAGAAAAGATTTTAGGACAAATAAAAGATGGTGTGGCTCAACCAAAATCTGGTATAGAGTATACCGTTGGTGAAAAAGTTCAGGTTGTTGACGGTCCATTTGCTTCATTTAGTGGAATGGTTGAAGATATAGATGAAGAAAAGTCTAGACTTAAGGTGTCAGTTTCTATATTTGGTCGTCCTACACCTGTAGATTTAGAATATAACCAGGTAGAAAAGGTAAGTTAATGGCAAAAGAAGTTAGTGGATTTATAAAATTACAAATTAAAGGTGGTCAAGCAAACCCAGCACCACCAGTTGGCCCTGCATTAGGACAACGGGGAGTAAACATTATGGAGTTTTGTAAAGCATTTAATGATAAAACAAAATCAATGGCAGGTAAACCTGTTCCAGTCGAAATTACAGTCTATAAAGATAAAAAGTTTGATTTTAAAATTAAATCACCACCTGCATCTTTTTATATAAAAGAAGCAGTGAAACTTAAAGGTGGATCAAAAGAACCTGGAAGAAATATTGTAGCTTCAATTTCTAAAAAACAATTAGAGAGTATAGCAAAAGAAAAAATGAATGACTTAAACGCGAATGATATTGAAGAAGCTGTTAAAATTATTGCAGGATCGGCTAGATCAATGGGTATTGAGGTAAAAGAATAATGGCGTCTAAAAGATTTAAAAAATTACCTGAAAAGACTAAAAACTTAAGTGCTGTTTCTATAGAAGAATTATTACCTGAGCTAAAAAAAAACTGCACAACTAAATTTGATGAGTCTTTAGATTTAAGTTTTCAAATAAACAATAAACAAAAAAAAAATGAAATTAATATTAGAACAGTAGTTAATTTACCAGGGGGATCTGGAAAGAAAGTAAAAGTTGCTGTAGTTTGTGAAGATAATAAAGCTCAAGATGCTAAAGATGCTGGTGCAGACATAGTAGGTAGCGATGAGTTTATAGAAAAAATAAAAGGTGGTGAGCTAAATTTTGAAAAGTTAATTTGTACTCCTGGAATGATGATTAAACTTTCTAAATTAGGTAAAGTTTTAGGACCAAAAGGTTTAATGCCAAATCCTAAACTTGGTTCAGTTTCTGAAAATATTAAAGAAGCTGTGACTAATGCTAAATCTGGTCAAGTTGAAATTAGAAATGATAAAGATGGTAATATCGGAGTTAGTATTGGTAAAAAATCTTTTAGCGATGATCAATTGTTAAAAAATTATAATGCCATTTTAGACACTTTAGAAAAAGAAAAATCAAACAATACTTTAAAAGGTGATTTAATTAAAAGTGTATTTGCCACATCAACAATGGGTATTTCTTACAAAGTAAAATTAGGGAAATTGATATAATTATGATGAACAAAGAACAAAAGAAAAATTATATTGAAGAAATGATTAATAAGTTTGATAGCAGCAAAGCTGTTATGGTTACTCATTACCAAGGTTTAACTATGACTCAATTAGATGAATTGAGAGCTAAAATGAGAGAGCATGGAATCATTTTTAAAATCACAAAAAATAGAATCACAAAATTAGCTTTAGAAAAAACGAAGTGTAAAGATTTATCAAATTTATTTACCGGTCCTACAGCGGTTGCATTTGGAGATGATGCTATAATGTCAGCGAGGATTCTTTCAAAATTTGCAAAAGATAACGAAAATTTAAAATTAATTGGTGGAATAATGGATAATGAGGTCTTAGATCAGGCGGGTGTCCAAAATGTAGCAAGTTTACCTACATTAGATGAAGCAAGAACCAATATTTTAGGTATTTTGAACGCTTCTGCATCTAAATTAATTAGTATTTTGCTTGCACATTCAGAAAAAATGAGTAGTTTGTCGGCAGAAAATTCTGAAACACAACCCAAAGAGTAATACATATGCCTGACCTAAACAAAATTATTGAAGATTTATCAAGTTTGACTGTTACAGAGGCAGCTGAACTATCAAAACAATTAGAAGAAAAATGGGGTGTAACTCCAATGGCAGCGGCAGCTCCAGCAGCAGCAGGTGGTGCAGCTCCAGCAGAAGAAAAAGATGATTTTACAATCATGCTTGTTTCTGCAGGTGATAAAAAAATTAATGTTATCAAAGAAGTAAGAGCAGCTACTTCATTAGGTTTAAAAGAAGCTAAAGATCTTGTTGAGGGAGCACCAAAAGAAGTTAAATCTGGTGTTAACAAAAAAGATGCTGAAGAGATCAAAGCTAAGTTAGAAGCTGCTGGCGCTAAAGTAGAACTTAAATAAATTAAATAGAAAGAATTCAAATACTGATTATTTTTAATCAGTATTTATAAACATAGATGCAATTATCTTTTACTGAAAAGAAGAATATTAGAAAAAATTTTGGTAAGTTAAAAGAAAGCTTATCAATTCCTAACCTAATTGAAGTTCAAAAGAATTCATATAAAGAACTTACAGAATTTAATTCAGAAACTGAATTAACAAAAGGTTTTGATAGAGTTTTTAAAAGCATATTTCCAATTGAAGATTTGAATGACAAGGCAACTTTAGAATATGTATCTTATAGATTAGATAAACCTAAATTTGATGTTGAAGAATGTATAGCAAGAGGTTTAACTTATTCGTCAGCTCTTAAATGTACGTTAAGGTTAGTAGTTTATGAAATAGACCAAGAAAATAATACAAAAGACATTCTCTCTGCTAAAGAACAAGAGGTTTATATGGGGGAAGTACCCATGATGACTAATAGTGGGACATTTATTACAAATGGAGTTCAAAGAGTTGTTGTTAATCAAATGCACAGAAGTCCTGGAGTGTTTTTTGATCACGATAAAGGCAAGACACATGCGAGTGGTAAATTATTATTTAACTGCAGAGTTATACCTAATAGAGGTTCGTGGTTAGATTTTGAATATGATGTTAAAGATTTTTTATATTTTAAAATTGATAGAAAAAAGAAAATATTTGCATCAACATTATTATTAGCTCTTGGATATTCAAAAGACGAGATAGTGGATGAGTTTTATGATAATGAACAATATACCTTTGACCCAAAAACCGAAAAATGGAAAACTAAATTTAATCCAGAAAACTATAAAGCTAAAAATTTCAGTGAAGAAGTTATTGATGCAAAATCTGGAGATGTCATTATAAAATTAGGTGATAAGATAAATTATTTAAACGCAAAGAAATTAGCTAATGATGGACTTAAAGATATACTTGTTAAAAGAGAATCATTATTTGGAAAATTTTTACATAGAGATGTAAAAGTTAATGATGAACAGGGCGGTACATTTTCTATTGGAACAGAGCTAAATGATACTGTAATCCAACAAATTTTAGATGCTAATATTCATTCTCTAAAAATTTCTGTAACTAATTCGATCAATAAAGGTCCTTATTTATTAACAACAATTTTGAATGATAAAAATAACACTAAAGACGAAGCTATTACTGAAATTTACAAAATGCTTAGACCTGGAGAACCACCAACAATAGAAATAGCTAATCAAATTTTTAATAATTTATTCTTTAGTTCTGACAGATATGATTTATCTGATGTTGGTAGAGTTAAAATGAACTCAAGATTGAGTCTAGATTGTTCAGACAAAATTACAATTTTAAGAAACGATGATATAATTGCAATTATTCATAAAATGCTTGATTTAAGAGATGGCAAAGATGAAATCGACGATATCGACCACTTAGGAAATAGAAGAGTTCGTTCTGTTGGAGAATTAGTTGAAAACCAAGCTCGAATTGGTGTTTACAGAATGGAAAGAGCAATAAAAGAAAAAATGACAACTTTAGATATTGAGTCAGCAATGCCTCAAGATTTGATAAATGCTAAGCCGTTAACTGTTTCATTAAAAGATTTTTTTGCAAGTTCTCAACTTTCTCAATTTATGGATCAAACTAATCCTTTATCAGAAATTACGCATAAAAGAAGGGTATCAGCATTAGGACCCGGTGGACTAACAAGAGAAAGAGCAGGATTTGAAGTAAGAGATGTACATCCTACCCATTATGGGAGAATTTGCCCGATTGAGACTCCAGAAGGACCAAATATTGGTCTAATAAATAGTTTATCAACTTATGCTAAGATTAATAAATATGGATTCATTGAGAGTCCTTACAAAAAAGTAAAAGATGGTGTTGTCCAAAATAATGTTGAGTATCTAACTGCAATGGAAGAAACTAAATTCACCATTGCTCAGGCTAATACTAAATTAGATAAAAAAGGAAAAATAATTGAAGAACTTGTTTCATGCAGGCAAAATTTAAATTTTCTTTTATCAAAACCAGATACCATAGATTATATTGATGTATCACCGAAGCAACTTGTATCTGTTGCTGCCTCACTGATCCCTTTTTTGGAAAACGATGATGCAAACAGAGCTCTTATGGGATCGAATATGATGAGACAAGCTGTACCATTATTAAAACCTGAATCTCCATTAGTTGGTACAGGAATAGAAAGTGATGTAGCTTTAGATTCTGGTGTTACTATAGTTGCAAAACGTGATGGTATTGTTGATAAAATTGATGGAAAGAGAATTGTAATTAAAGCAACTCAAGAAACTGATTTTTCTAAATCAGGTGTTGATATTTATAATTTACAAAAATTTAAAAGATCTAATCAAAACACATGTATTAATCAAAAACCACTTGTAAGAGTTGGTGATAATGTAAAATCTGGTGACATCATAGCAGATGGTCCTTCAACTAAATTAGGTGAGCTGGCACTAGGTAAAAACGTTACGGTCGCATTTATGCCTTGGCAAGGATATAATTTTGAAGATTCTATTTTGATATCAGAAAGATGTGTAACAGATGATGTGTTTACCTCAGTTCACATAGTTGAATACGAAATTATGGCCAGAGATACAAAACTAGGAGAAGAGGATATTACAAGAGATATACCAAATGTTAATGAAGAAGCTTTGAAAAACCTTGATGAGTCAGGAATTGTTTATATAGGAGCAGAAGTTAATGCTGGTGATATCTTAGTAGGAAAAGTTACTCCAAAAGGTGATTCTGCCTCAGGTCCAGAAGAAAAATTATTAAGATCTATATTTGGGGAAAAAGCAATCGATGTAACAGACACATCTTTGAGAATGTCAAGAGGTAGCAGTGGTACTGTAGTAGATGTAAGAGTATTTAATAGACATGGTGTAGAAAAAGATGAGAGATCAATTACAATTGAAAGAGCTGAGATTGAACAATTTCAACAAGATAAAAATGTTGAAGAAGAAATTTTGGAAAGAAGTATAAAACAAAGAGCATCTAATTTTTTATCAGGATCTACTTTAAGTAAAAAAGTAAAGGATTTAGCTGAAGGAACAAAACTTGATTTCGAAAAAATTGATAGTTTATCAATAAATGATGTATTTAGAATTAATGTAGGTAATGTTAAAGATGAAACTACATTAGCTCAACTTAAGGATCAGTATAATACAGCAAAAAAAGATATTGTTGATAGATTTGAAGACAAAGTTTTAAAAATTAGAAGTGGTGATGATTTACTTCCAAGTGTTATGAAGATGGTTAAGGTTTTTGTTGCTATTAAAAGAAGACTAAGACCAGGAGATAAAATGTCAGGTAGGCACGGTAATAAAGGAGTAGTTAGTAAAATTGTTCCAGTAGAAGACATGCCATATAGAGAAGATGGAAGACCTGTTGATATAGTATTAAATCCACTAGGTGTACCAAGTCGTATGAATGTAGGTCAGATTCTTGAGACTCATTTAGGCTGGGCATGTAAAGAGTTTGGTGAACAAGTTAAAAATTTAGTAAACGAAAATAATAAACGAATTGAAAAAACAGAGAAAATTTCATCTTTTTTAAAATCTGTTTATGGAGAAGAAATTTTTAATGATAAAGTTGATAAATTATCTAAATCAGAATTTAGAGATCTATGCGAAAATTTACAAAATGGTATCGCCATTTCAACTCCAGTATTTGATGGAGCAAAAGAAAAAAACGTAACAGAAATGCTAGAACTTGCTGAATTACCTGGATCTGGCCAAACGTATTTGTGGGATGGAAGAACAGGAGAAAAATTTGATAGACCAGTAACAGTTGGAATAATTTATATGCTTAAACTTCATCATTTAGTTGAGGATAAAATTCACGCTAGATCTACGGGACCTTATAGTCTTGTTACTCAACAACCTTTAGGTGGTAAAGCCCAACTTGGTGGTCAAAGATTTGGTGAAATGGAGGTTTGGGCATTAGAGGCATATGGAGCATCTTACACTCTTCAAGAGATTTTGACTGTTAAATCAGATGATGTTGCTGGAAGAGTAAAAGTTTATGAAACTATAGTTAAAGGAGAAGAAAACTTTGAGTCAGGAATTCCAGAGTCTTTTAACGTATTGGTGAAAGAAATAAAATCTTTGGCCTTAAATGTTGAGTTAAATTAATATGAAAAATGAATTAAAAGATTTATTTAAAAACACAGAAATATCTGAAACTCAAAATTTTAATAGCATTAAAATTTCACTAGCAAGTCCTGAAAAAATTAAATCATGGACATTCGGTGAAATAAAAAAACCAGAGACAATAAATTATAGAACTTTTAGACCTGAAAAAGACGGTCTATTTTGTGCAAGGATTTTTGGACCTATTAAAGATTATGAATGTTTGTGTGGAAAATACAAACGAATGAAATTTAGAGGTATTATTTGTGAAAAATGTGGTGTTGAAGTCACTAAATCCAATGTTCGTAGAGAAAGAATGGGACATATAAATCTAGCAACTCCAGTTGCTCACATTTGGTTTTTAAAATCTTTACCAAGCAGAATTGCTTTAGCTGTAGATATGAAGCTCAAAGAAATTGAAAGAGTTTTATATTTCGAAAATTTTATTGTTATAGAACCAGGTTTAACCGGACTACAAAGAAATCAACTTCTTAATGAAGAGGAATTAGCTAAATATCAAGATGAATATGGTGAAGAATCTTTTACTGCAGGAATTGGTGCTGAAGCAGTGCTTGAGATGTTAAAAAATTTAGATTTAGAATTAGAGAGAAAAAATCTTGTAAATTTTATCAAAGAAACAAAATCTAAAGTTAACGAAGAAAGAGCTATTAAAAGATTAAAATTAGTTGAGTCATTTATAGAAACTGGTCAAAAACCAGAATGGATGATTTTAACAGTTGTACCAGTAATACCTCCTGAATTAAGACCTTTAGTTCCTTTAGATGGCGGTAGATTTGCTACATCAGACTTAAATGACCTTTATAGACGAGTAATAAACAGAAATAACAGGTTAAAAAGATTAATGGATCTTAAAGCTCCAGATATTATTGTTAGAAATGAAAAACGTATGCTTCAAGAGTCTGTAGATGCACTTTTTGACAATGGCAGAAGAGGTAGGGTAATTACTGGAACAGGTAAAAGACCATTAAAATCTTTAGCAGAAATGCTAAAAGGTAAACAAGGTAGATTTAGACAAAACCTACTTGGTAAAAGAGTTGATTACTCAGGTAGATCTGTAATTGTTGTGGGTCCAGATTTAAAACTTCATGAATGTGGTTTGCCAAAAAAAATGGCTTTGGAATTATTTAAACCATTTTTGTATGCAAGATTAAACAAACTTGGATTAGCTTCAACTATAAAACAAGCTAAAAGATTAGTGGAAAAAGAAACAAATGCAGTATGGGATGCTTTAGAATTAATTGTTAGGGAACACCCTGTTATTTTAAATAGAGCTCCAACACTTCATAGATTGGGTGTACAGGCATTTGAACCTAAACTTATAGAAGGTGATGCAATTGAACTTCATCCATTAACCTGCGCAGCATTCAACGCTGATTTTGATGGAGATCAAATGGCTGTCCACGTTCCTCTAAGTTTAGAAGCTCAATTAGAAGCTAGGATATTAATGTTATCAACTAATAATATTTTATCTCCATCTAATGGTAAGCCAATTATTGTTCCAAGTCAGGATATGATTCTTGGAATATATTATCTTTCACAAGAACCAATTAGCGATAAACCGGTAGGGTATTTTACTGACATAGATGCTATTGAGTTCGCACTATCTTCTGATCAAATAAAGGTACATAGCACAATAATATCAAGAATTGAAACTGTTGATGAAAATGGCAACAAAAGATTTGAAAAATACACTTCTACAGCAGGAAGATTTTTATTAGCAAATTTACTACCAAAAAATAATAACATTAAATTTTCTCTAGTAGATAGATTGTTACCGAAGAAAGTAGTTTCAGAGATAATTGACATTGTTTTTAGATTTTGTGGTCAAAAATCAACAGTTATCTTTTGCGATAAATTAAAAGATCTTGGATTCAAACATGCTTTTAAAGCAGGTATTTCTTTTGGAAAAGATGATTTAGTAATCCCAGAAAATAAAACTCAATTAATTGAGGACACAAAAGGATTAATAGCAAACTACGAAACTCAATATTCAGAGGGATTGATTACAAGAGGAGAAAAATACAACAAAGTTGTTGATGCCTGGTCAAAATGTACAGACAAAGTTGCCGGTGAAATGATGAAGGGAATATCAGCTACTGAAAAAACTCCTGATGGTCTTAAAATAAATTCAGTTTATATGATGGCAGATAGTGGGGCGAGAGGTTCAGCTGCTCAGATGAAACAACTTGCTGGTATGAGGGGACTAATCGCGAAACCTTCTGGAGAGATTATTGAAAGTCCAATTATTTCAAATTTTAAAGAGGGCTTAACTGCTTTAGAGTACTTCAATTCTACACATGGCGCTAGAAAAGGCCTGGCAGATACAGCTCTTAAAACTGCCAGCTCAGGGTATTTAACACGAAGACTTTGTGATGTTGCACAAGATTTAACAATTACAAAAAAACAATGTGACAATCCTGGGTTTATAGAACTTTCTGAAATTCTAGAAGGTGGTAACGTTGTAGTAAGTTTATCCGAAAGAGCATTGGGAAGAGTAACAGCAGGAGATGTTAAAAATCCAGTGACAGGTGAAATTGTAATTAAAAAATCTAAAATGATTGATGAAGCTTCATGTGATTTAATTGATGCTGCGGGTGTTAAGTCAATTAAAGTATATTCAGTAATGACTTGTAGCTCTAAAGAAGGTGTTTGTTCAAATTGTTATGGAAGAGACTTATCTAGAGGTAAAATGGTTCATGTTGGTGAAGCAATTGGTATGATATCAGCTCAATCAATAGGTGAACCAGGTACTCAATTAACTATGAGAACTTTTCATGTCGGTGGCACAGCATCTGTAAAACAAGATTCGCAAATTATTAGTAAAAATGAAGGAAAATTAAAAATTATAAATTCAAATATTTTAGAAGACTCAAAGAAAAACTTGATTGTAATGGGAAGAAATACTCAATTATCAATCGAAGATGATAATGGAGTTCAAATTGCTGTTTATAAAGTTGCTTATGGTTCTAAATTATTTTTTAATAACGGAGATAAGATTAAAGCCAATACAAAAATCTGTGAATGGGATCCATACACAACTCCTGTAATTGCTGAAAAAAGTGGAATAGCAAGTTTTGTTGATTTAATTGATGGTGTTTCTATCCAAGAAACAACTGATGACGCAACAGGTATATCTTCTAAATCAGTAATTGATTGGAGATCTCAATCTAAAAGTACAGATTTAAAACCAAGAATTACTTTAAGAGATGATAAAGGAAATGTAATTAAAAAAGCGGATGATAACGAAGCAAGATATTATTTAGTCCCTGATTCAATTCTATCAATTAAAGACGGTCAAAAAGTTTTTGCAGGAGACGTCATAGCAAGACTGCCAAAAGAAACCACAAAAACAAAAGATATTACAGGTGGCCTTCCCAGAGTAGCTGAATTGTTTGAAGCAAGAAAAGCCAAAGATAGTGCAATTATTGCTGAAAATGACGGTCATGTTGTGTTTGGAAAAGAGGTTAGGGGCAAACAAAGAGTATCGATAGTTCCTGCCGATGGATCAGAACCATCAAACTACTTAATACCAAAAGGTAAACATATTAATTTCAATCCAGGTGAGAAAATTAAAAAAGGTGAATATTTATTAGATGGTCAACCATTACCACATGATATTTTAAGAGTCTTAGGTATTAAAGATTTAACTGAGTATTTTGTAAACCAAGTTCAAGAAGTTTACAGATTACAAGGTGTAGTAATTAATGACAAACATATAGAAACAATTTTAAGACAAATGCTTAAGAAAGTTGAGGTAAAAGTTGCGGGTGAGTCACGCTATTTGCCAGGTGAAATCGTCGATAGAATTAAATTTGATATTGTAAATGAAAAATTAGTTGCTGATGGAAAAATCCCAGCAGTTGGTGAAAGGGTATTAATGGGTATTACTAAAGCTTCACTGCAAACTGAGTCGTTCATTTCTGCGGCTTCTTTCCAAGAAACAACAAGGGTATTAACTGATGCCGCAATTAAAGGGAAAGTAGATCCATTAAATGGCTTAAAGGAAAATGTTATAGTTGGAAGATTAGTTCCTGCAGGCACTGGTAATATTAAAAATAGATGGAACAAAAAGGCTATAGATGATGATAATAATTTTTTAGCGGAGCAAGAAAAAATAGAAGCATCTGAACCTGAAGAAACTCAAGTAAATCAATAAAAAAATCCCTTAAAAATTGAAGTTTTAGTTTGACAAAGGCCTATTAATAAGTAATTTGGCGATATTTTTGGTTGGAATGTAGTACTTCTAACAGTACTAAACGCTGCCACAAAATAACCTGTCAGTTATTTTCATCTAAAAATAAATTAATTAATTTAAATAAATTTTATGCCAACTATTAACCAGTTGTTAAGAAAAAAAAGAGTTAAACCTGCTGCTAGGAATAAAGTTCCTGCATTACAAAAACAACCTTTAAAAAGAGGTGTTTGTGTAAAAGTTTACACAACAACTCCTAAGAAACCAAATTCTGCACTGAGAAAAGTTGCAAGAGTAAGATTGTCAAATGGTTTTGAAGTAACAGCTTATATTCCTGGTGAAGGACATAACCTTCAAGAACATTCTGTAGTATTAATTAGAGGCGGTAGGGTAAAGGATCTACCAGGTGTTCGTTATCATATTTTAAGAGGCAATCTAGATACTCAAGGTGTTGCAAACAGAAAAAAAAGAAGATCTTTATATGGAACGAAAAAAGGTAAATAATGTCTAGAAAAAAAACTCAACCAAAAAAAAATATAGTTCCAGATCCAAAATTTCAATCAACTATTATTCCAAAATTAATTAACAATATCATGTACGATGGTAAAAGGGGTATTGCTGCAAAAATAGTTTATGATGCTATTGATAAAATTAAAACAAAAACAAAAGATGAACCAATTAATATTTTCAATGAAGCAATTAACAATATAAAACCAACTGTTGAAGTTAGATCTAGAAGAGTTGGTGGTGCAACTTATCAAGTACCAGTTGAGGTAAAAAATAAAAGAGCACAAGCTTTAGCAATAAGATGGTTAGTAGAATCAGCGAGAAAAAGAAAAGATAAACATATGTCAGATAAAATATTTAATGAACTTTACGATGCATATGAAAAAAAAGGCGCTGCTGTTAAAAAAAGAGAGGATGTGCACAAAATGGCTGAGTCAAATAAAGCATTTGCGCACTTTAGGTGGTAATAAATTATGTCTAGAACTCATACATTAGATAAATATAGAAATATTGGGATCATGGCCCACATAGATGCTGGAAAGACTACTACTACTGAAAGAGTTCTATACTATACAGGTAAGAGTCATAAAATTGGTGAAGTACACGATGGTGCTGCAACAATGGATTGGATGGAGCAAGAACAAGAAAGAGGAATTACAATTACATCTGCCGCAACTACTTGTTTTTGGAATGATCATAGAATTAATATTATTGACACACCTGGCCACGTAGATTTTACTATTGAAGTAGAAAGATCTTTAAAAGTTTTAGATGGTGCTGTTGCTGTTTTTGATGGTGTTGCAGGTGTTGAACCTCAATCTGAAACTGTTTGGAGACAAGCCGATAAGTATAAAGTACCAAGAATTTGTTTTGTTAATAAGCTAGATAGAACAGGTGCAGATTTCTTTAGATGTGTAGATATGATCAAAGACAGATTAGGTGCTAAACCTTTGGTTGTACAAGTCCCTATAGGTGTTGAAGCTTCTTTATCTGGTGTAGTTGATCTTGTTAAAATGAAAGCTCAAGTTTGGAAAAATGAGGCACTAGGAGCTGAATGGGAATACAAAGAAATTCCAGAAGATTTAAAAGAAATTTCGGAAAAATATAGAACAGAATTATTAGAAACAGCCGTTGAACAAGATGAAAACCTAATGGAAGCCTATCTAAATGGCGACGAAATTAAAGAAGAGGATTTAGTTAAATGTATAAGAAAAGGAACACTAAATTTTAGTTTTGTTCCAGTTTTAACAGGTTCAGCATTTAAAAATAAAGGCGTTCAGCCTTTGCTTGATGCTGTTGTTAATTATCTGCCTAGTCCCGTAGATATTGGTTCTATCAAAGGAACAAAATTAGGTAGTGAAGATGAAATGGAAATGAAATTTGAAGACAGTGTTCCATTTTCTGCTTTAGCTTTTAAAGTAGCTAACGATCCATTTGTAGGATCATTAACTTTTATTAGAATCTACTCAGGTACAATCAAAACTGGCACAGCAGTCTTCAATTCCTCTAAAGAGAAAGAAGAAAGAGTTGGAAGAATGCTTTTAATGCATGCAAATTCTCGAGAAGATATTAAAGAGGCTAATGCAGGTGATATAGTAGCTTTAGCAGGATTAAAAAATACTATTACAGGACATACTTTATGTGATAAAGAAAATTCTGTTCTTCTTGAACCAATGGAATTCCCTGATCCAGTAATTGAAATTGCAGTAGAACCAAAAACAAAAGCGGACCAAGAAAAAATGGGTGAAGCTTTAGGTAGGTTAGCTAAGGAAGATCCTTCTTTTAGAGTTACATCAGATGAAGAGTCAGGACAAACAATAATTAAAGGAATGGGTGAATTACACTTGGATATTATTGTTGATAGAATGAAAAGAGAATTTAAAGTAGAGGCCAATGTTGGAGCTCCACAAGTTGCTTATAGAGAAACTATTGAAGCTGCTTCAGAGGTTGAATACACTCATAAAAAACAAAGTGGTGGTGCTGGTCAATTTGCAAAAGTTAAACTTTTAGTAGAGCCTCAGGAACCTGGCAAAGGTAGAGATGTTGAGAGCAAAATTAAAGGTGGTGCAATTCCAAAAGAATTTATCCCTGGTGTTGAAAAAGGCATAGAAACAGTTTCTGATAGTGGAATTTTAGCTGGTTTTCCAATGATTGATTACAAAGTAACCATATTAGATGGATTGCATCACGATGTTGACTCAAGTGTATTAGCGTTTGAACTAGCAAGTAGAGCTTGCTTTAAAGAGGCATGTACAAAAGGTGGGTTAAAATTATTAGAGCCAGTAATGAGAGTTGAAGTAGTAACTCCTGAAGATTATATGGGTGATGTTATAGGTGATTTAAACAGTAGAAGAGGTCAAATCAGCACTCAAGAGCAAAGAGGTAATGCAACTGTAATTACGGCAATGGTTCCTTTGGCTAATATGTTCGGTTATATAAATAATTTAAGATCAATGTCTCAAGGTAGAGCACAATATTCAATGTTTTTTGATCATTATTCAAAAGTTCCACAAAATGTTCAAGATGAAGTAACAAAGAAGATTGCAGGTTAATCATGGAAAAACAGAATATTAGAATTAAATTGAGAGCATATGACAACAAAGTTCTAGATGCTTCTACTGAAGAAATTGTGAATACAGTAAAAAGAACTGGAGCAACAATTAAGGGACCAATACCATTACCCACAAGAATTGAAAGATACACTGTTTTAAGATCACCTCACATAGATAAGAAAAGTCGAGAACAATTTGAGTCAAGAACACATAAAAGATTAATAGATATTATTGAACCAACACCACAAACTGTAGAGGCATTGATGAAGCTTGATTTAGCTTCTGGTGTAGATGTGGAGATAAAAATTTAATTATGAGCGAGATAGCTTTAATAGGAAAAAAAATAGGTATGACGAGGGAGTTCTATAAATCTGGTCAATTAGTTCCAGTGACAGTACTTAAAGTAGAAAAAGCTAGAGTTATTCAAGTTATTGACGAAGAAAAAAGAGGGTATAAGGCTGTTCAACTTGGATATGGAAAAATTAAAAATTCAAAATTAACAAAAGCTATGAAGGGTGTTTTTGCTAAAAAAAATACTGAAGCTAAGAAAAAATTAAAAGAATTTAGAGTAAACGATACATCAGTTTACAAAGAAGGAAACGAGTTTGGTTTAGAAATATTCAAAGATATTAAATTTGTAGACACAAGATCAAAAACAATTGGTAAAGGTTTTGCGGGTGCTATGAAGAGACATAATTTTGGTGGTTTAAGAGCCAGTCATGGTGTTTCTATATCTCACAGAGCACATGGTTCAACAGGACATAGTCAAGATCCAGGAAAAGTTTTTAAAGGAAAAAAGATGGCTGGTCATATGGGAGATAAATTGAGAACTATGCTAAATATTGAAATTATAAAAACAGATTTAGAAAACGAACTTCTTTATTTAAAAGGGTCAATTCCTGGTTCTAAAAATGCAGAGGTTATTGTGAAAAAATCTGTCAAAAACATCAGTAAAATGACTATTGGTGAGAAATATGCAGCTGCGGAAGAAGCAAAAAAAACACCTGAAAAGAAGAAAAAATAATGAAACTAGATAAAATTAGTATAGATGGAAAAAAAGATAGTATTGAAGTTTTAGATAATATTTTTTCAGCAAAAATTAACTACAAGTTGGTAAGTGCTGTTCTTTACAAAACGAATGCTAATTACAAAGGAAGACACGCAAAAACTAAACAACAAAATGAAGTAAGAGGCCCAACATCAAAAATATATGCTCAAAAGGGAACAGGTGGTGCAAGGCATGCAAGTAGAAAAGCTCCTATATTTGTTGGTGGTGGTATTGCTCATGGACCAAAAGGTGAATTGGCGTACAAAAAAAGAAAACTAAATAAAACTGAAAAAAAACTAAGCGTAGCTTCATTAATTACTGAAAAAAATAATAATAAAAATTTATTAATCTTAAATGATTTTAGTTCTGAAATTAAAAAAACAAAAGAGATGAACTCAATTATTAATAAACTTGAAATTACAAATTCACTAATAATTTTAGATAAAAATTCAAAAGAAAAAATTGAAAAATCAGTAAGAAATATTCCAAATGTTAAAGTTACTGATGTAAATCATTTTAGTGCTTATGATATTATCAAATTTAAAAAAGTTGTTTTCACAGAAAGTTCAGTGAAAGAATTAGAAAAGAGATATTCATAAAATGGAAAAAATACACTTATACGACAAAATTCTATCACCTGTGGTGACTGAGAAATCAACTAACTTGTCTGAACTAAATAAAATTGTATTTAAGGTTCCAGATGGTGCAAATAAGAAAAATTTAAAAAAAAATATTGAAAAAATATTTAAAGTTAATGTGACTAAAATAAATATTATAAATAAACAAAACAGAACAAAAGTTACCAGAGGTAAAAAAGTAAAAGTATCTGGATATAAAAAAGCAATAATTACTTTAAAAAAAGGTCAAAGTATTGATCTAACAACAGGAATTTAATAAATGGCATTAAAAACTTTTAAACCATATACAAAATCTACAAGAGGTACCATTTTAGTTGATAGAACTGGTTTATGGAAAGGTAAACCATTCAAGACCTTAGTTACACCTAAAAATGCGATGAAAGGTAGAAATAATAATGGCCATATTACCTCTATTAATAGAGCTGGTGGACATAAAAAAATGTACAGACTTGTGGATTTTTATCGAAAAAAATTCGACATGGAAGCTACAGTTGAAAGAATAGAGTACGATCCAAATAGATCATGTTACATTATGTTAGTTAAATTTGAAGATGGTACTCACTCATATTTCTTGGCACCACAAAAAATTAAAGTTGGAGATAAAGTTGAAAGCGGTTCTAAAAAAGAAATTAAAGTAGGTAATTGTATGCCATTGCAAGATATACCAGTTGGCATCAATATACATAATGTTGAAATCCAACCAGGTGGAGGTGGAAAAATTGCTAGAGCAGCTGGTTCATCAGTTACTATTAGTGGTGTAGATGGTAACTATAGTTTAATAAAATTAGCCTCAGGTGAAGTGAGAAAAATAGATTCAAGAGCTTTAGCTACAATTGGAATTTTAAGTAATCCAGATCAAAAGAATATTAAAATTGGAAAAGCAGGTAGATCAAGATGGTTAGGTAGAAGACCACATACTAGAGGTGTTGTTAAAAACCCAGTTGATCACCCACATGGAGGTGGTGAAGGAAAATCTGCTGGAGGAAGACATCCAGTTTCACCTACAGGACAATCTGCTAAAGGTTTAAAAACTCGAGATAATAAGAGAACTGATAAATTTATAGTAAAGAGAAGAAATAAGAGGAAGGATACTAAATAATGGCTAGAGCAGTCTGGAAAGGTCCGTTTGTAGAAGAAAGCTTGATGAAGAAAGTTGATAAGTATAAAGACGATCCAAAGAAAATTCCTATTAAAACTTGGTCAAGAAAATCTACAATTTTACCTGATTTTGTAGGGGTAAGTTTCCAAATTTATAATGGCAAAAAATTTATACCAATTACAATTTCAGAAGATATGGTTGGACATAAATTAGGTGAGTTTGCACCAACAAGAACGTTCTTTGGTCATACACCAGCTGATAAAAAAGCTAAACCAGCAACAGCAGAGAAGAAATAATTATGGGTAAGAAAAAGAAAATAGATAAATCTAACGAAAAAACAGTGAAGTCTATTAATAATGGTATTAGATCAAGTGTTAGAAAGTTAAATCCAATACTTAGAAGTATCGTTGGTAAAAAAGTTGATGTTGCTATTAGAGATTTACAGTTTTCAGAAAAGAGAGTTACTAGAGATGTTAGAAAAACAATAAGCTCTGCAGTTGCCAATGCTGAAAATAATTTTCAGTACGATATTGATAAATTAATAGTTAAAGAGGCATATTGTGGAAAAAAAATAGTTATGAAAAGATTTAGACCAAGAGCTAAAGGAAGAGCAGCACCAATATTAAAACCATGGTCAACTGTTACAATAATTTTATCAGAAGCAAAACAAATGGAGAAACATGGGACAAAAAGTTAATCCGGTAGGCTTTAGACTAGGTGTCAACAGAGGATGGGACTCTGTATGGTATGCTAAGAAAAAAGATTTTGGAAATTATTTAATCGAAGATTTTAAAATAAGAGAATACATCAAGAAAAACGTAATAAATTCTGGTGTATCTAAGGTTATGATCGAAAGAACATCTAATAAGTGTTATGTCACAATTTATACTTCTAGACCAGGATTTGTGATTGGTAAAAAAGGAAGTGATATAGATAAAATTAAAAATAATCTTTCAAAATTCACAACAAATGAAATAAACTTAAACATTAAAGAAGTAAAAAAACCTGAAACGAATGCTTATTTAGTTGCTGAAAATATTGCACAACAACTTGTAAAAAGAATTTCTTATAGACGTGCTATGAAAAGGGCAATGCAATCATGTATTAGACTAGGTGCCAAAGGAATTAAAGTTTCAGTAAGTGGGAGACTTGGTGGAAATGAAATAGCAAGAACTGAGTGGTTAAGAGATGGAAGTATCCCGTCTCATACTTTAAGAGCTGATATTGATTATGCAGAAGCAGAGGCTCTTACAACCTATGGAATTATTGGAATTAAAGTTTGGATTTATAAAGGAGAGGTTTTTGCAAAAGAATTTAGCCAAGAGACAAACAAAGTAACACTAAAAGAGGGTAAACAATAATGCTTCAACCAGTGAGAACAAAGTGGAGAAAAGCTCATAAAGGCAGAATTCATGGTACCGCTACAAGAGCTAGTACTATTAATTATGGTGCTTATGCTTTAAAAGCTTTGCAACCTGAAAGAGTTACGGGGAAGCAGATAGAAGCTGCCAGGGTTGCTTTGACAAGACATATGAAAAGACAAGGAAGAGTTTGGACAAGAATATTTCCAAATATACCAGTTTCAAAAAAGCCAATTGAAGTCAGAATGGGTAAAGGAAAGGGTTCGCCAGAATTCTTTGCATGCAGAGTAAAACCAGGAAGAATATTATTCGAAGTTGATGGCGTTTCTGAGCAAATTGCTAAAGAAGCATTATATAAAGCATCAGCAAAGCTACCTATAAAGACTAAAACAATTAAGAGATATTCATAATGAAAAAACAAGAAATTAAAAAATTATCAAAAGATGAAATTACTAAGAACATTGATAAACTTAAAAAAGATCTTTTTAATTTTAGATTTCAAAAAATGAATTCACAAGTAACAAACCCTGCTAAAATTGGGGAAACTAGAAAAACAATAGCAAGATTAAAAACAATTTTAAAAGGAAAAGTAAATGCCTAAAAAAATCCTCAGAGGTGTTGTTGTAAGCGACAAGCCAAATAAAACAGTTACGGTTATGGTAGAACGTAAATATTCTCACCCTGTTCTAAAAAAAGTAATCAAAGTTAGAAAAAACTATAACGCTCACGATGAAAATAATAAGTTCAAAACTGGTGACAAAGTTTCAATTATTGAGAGCAAGCCGTTTTCTAAAAATAAAAAATTTCAAGTTATGGAGAGTACAAAGTAATGATTGGTGTTCAAACAGAATTACAAGTAGCTGATAATACTGGTGCAAAAAAAATTGAGTGCATTAAAGTTTTAGGTGGATCAAAAAGAAGATACGCTAGTATCGGTGATACAATTGTAATTGCAGTTAAAGAGGCGATACCTAAAGGAAAAGTTAAAAAAGGATCTGTTCATAAAGCAGTAGTTGTAAGAGTTAAAAAAGGAATACACAGAAATGACGGTTCTAAAGTAAGATTTGATAATAATGCCGCTGTCTTAGTAGATGACAAAGGAGAACCAGTAGGGACAAGGATTTTTGGTCCAGTTACAAGAGAATTAAGAAGTAGAGGTCAAATGAAAATTATTTCATTGGCACCAGAGGTTTTATAATGATTAAAAAAGGTTTGAAAGTAAGAGTTTTAACTGGAAAAGATAAAAAAAAAGAAGGCGAAGTTATTGAAATTGATAGAGCTAACAACAGAGCTAAAGTTAAAGAAATAAACATGGTTAAAAAACACGTAAAAACAACAAAAGAGAAAAAAGGTGGAATTTTTCCAAAGGAGAGCTTTATTCATATTTCTAACTTAAAACTAATTGATGAAAAAGCAGCTAAGAAAAAAGAGGCTAAAAAATAATGACACCAAGATTAAAAGAAATATTCAATAAAGAAATTCAGCCTGCATTAAAAGATCAGTTTGGTTTTAAAAATATTTATATGGCTCCAAGAATTGAGAAAATTGTTTTAAATATGGGTCTTGGTTTAGATGCTACAGATTCCAAGATTTTAAAATCATGCGAAGAAGATATGGCTAAAATTACTGGACAAAAACCAGTTACAACTAAATTTAAAAAATCAGTAGCAAATTTTAAAACCAGAAAAGGATCAAATGCTGGTTTAAAAGTAACATTAAGAGAAAATAGAATGTATGAATTCTTAGATAGATTAGTAAATATTGCACTACCAAGAATTAAAGATTTTAGAGGTTTGTCACCGAAAGGCTTTGACAAATTTGGTAATTATACATTTGGGATTAAAGAGCATATAATTTTTCCAGAAGTAAGCTTTGATAGAGCAGACAAAGTTAGAGGTTTAGATATAGTAATAGTTATTAAAGCAATAAATAAAGAGCATAGTTTTGCATTACTAGAAAAAATGAATTTTCCATTTATTAAAAAAGGAGATAATTAAACATGGCAAAGTTAAGCGCTGTTAATAAAAATAAAAAAAGAATTAAGCTTTCAGATAGGCTTTATAAGAAAAGACAAGCATTAAAGAAGATTGTAATGGATAAAAAGATTCCATTAGAAGAAAGATTTAAAGCGCAACAAAAATTATCTAAACTCCCAAGAAACTCGGCTAAAACAAGAGTTATGAATAGATGCGAGATTACTGGAAGACCTCATGGTGTTTACAGAAAATTAAAGATTTCAAGAATTGCATTAAGACAATTAGGATTACAAGGAAAGATACCTGGCTTAGTTAAATCTAGCTGGTAGAAAGGAATATTATGAGTTTAAGTGACCCAATAGGAGATATGATTGCAAGAGTGAAGAACGCTCAAGCTAGAAATCATAAAAAAGTAGAATTACCTTCATCTAATTTTAAAACAAAAATTGCAGATATACTTAAAAATGAAGGTTTTATTAAAGATTTTAAAGTAAGTTCTGAAGAAAAGAAACCAATACTATCATTAGAACTTAAGTACCATTCAGGTAATCCAGTAATTAGTGCTTTTGAAAGAGTATCAAAACCTGGGAGAAGAATTTTTTCATCTGCCGATAGCTTACCTAAAATAAATAATGGTTTAGGAATTGCTATTGTTTCAACTCCAAAAGGAGTAATGACTGATATAGATGCAAGAAAACAAAAAGTTGGTGGCGAAATAATTTGTAAGGTATTTTAATGTCTAAAATTGGTAAAATAAATATATCTATCCCTGAAAAAGTAAAAGTTGCTTTAGCAGGAAATATTATAAATATAGAAGGACCTCTAGGAAAAAAATCAATAAATGTTGATTTAGATATGTTTAATTTAGACATAATTGAAGGAAAAGAAATTTCTATTAAACCAAAAAAAGTAGATCAAAACTCAAAAAGACTTTGGGGCATGAATAGAAGTTTAATTAATAATGCCGTTATTGGATCTAGCAAAGGATATGAAAAAACTTTAGAATTAGTTGGTGTTGGTTATAGAGCAGCTTTAAAAGGAAATCAGTTAAATTTACAGTTGGGTTATAGCCACGATATCAATTTTGATATACCAGAAGGCATTAAAATTGCCGTTGAAAAACAAACAACATTAAAAATCACAGGATCTGATAAGCAGTTAGTTGGTGAAGTAGCATCTAAAATTAAAACATTAAGAAAAATCGAACCTTACAAAGGAAAAGGTGTTCGAGAAAAAGGACAATATGTTCTTAAAAAAGAGGGTAAGAAAAAATAATGAAATTAAACACTAGTATCAGAAAAAGATTTCGAGTTAGCAATAAAGTTAAAAAAGTTGCTTCAAAAGATAGATTTAGATTAAGTATTTCTAGATCATCAAAAAATATTTCAGCTCAAATAATTGATGATACAAAAAAAGTAACCTTGTTATCAGCTTCATCTGTAGAAAAAGATCTTAGATCAGCAGACAAAGTTAATAAAACTGAACTATCTAAATTGGTTGCTCAAAAATTGGCTAAAAAAGCTCAAGAGAAAAAAATTACTAAAATTTACTTTGATAGAGGTTCATATAAATATCATGGTAGAATTAAAGTTTTTGCAGAAACTCTAAGAGAAAACGGGATGGAATTTTAATTATGGAAAATATAAAAGATAAAAAAACTGACGATATATTAGAAAAATTAGTACACATAAATCGTATTACTAAAGTTGTTAAGGGTGGAAGAAGATTTGGATTTTCAGCGCTTGTAGTAGTTGGAAATCAAGCAGGTAAAATCGGTATTGCTCACGCAAAAGCAAAACAAGTACCTGATGCTATAAAAAAAGCAAATGAGATGGCTAGAAGAAAACTTACTCATATACCATTAAGAGAAGGCAGAACAATACATCATGACGTTAAGGCGAAAGATGGCTCGGGTAGAATAGTGCTAAGAGCAGCTTCTAAGGGAACAGGTATTATTGCAGGTGGTCCTGTTAGGGCAGTATGCGAAGTTTTAGGAGTAAAAGATATTGTTGCAAAATCTATGGGAACTTCTAATGCGCACAATGTTATTAGAGCTACAATGAAAGCTTTAATGAAACAAAGTTCACCAAAACAAATATCAGCAATTAGAAATAAAAAAATTTCTGAAATAATCGAAAAAAGAGGATAATGATTACTTTAAATAATAGAGAAAAAATCAATAAATCTAAAATAAGAGTTGGAAGAGGAATTGGTTCTGGCAAAGGCAAAACGTCAGGTAGAGGCGTTAAAGGTCAAAAATCTAGATCCGGCGTAGCTATAAAAAGTTTTGAAGGTGGTCAAATGCCATTATATAGAAGACTTCCAAAAAGAGGTTTTAACCCAATATCAAAAGAGAATGTTGCAATTTTAAATCTAGATAAAATTCAATCTTACATAGACAAAAAAAACATTAATCCAAATGAAGTATTAAACTCAGAATTATTAAAAAAACTTAAATTAATAAATAAAAACTCAAAAAAATTAAAAATTTTAGGATCTGGGGAAGTAAAAGAAAAAATTAATATTGAAGCTGACCTTGCATCTAAATCAGCAATAGAAAAACTAGAAAAAATTGGTGGATCTATTCAATTAAAAAAATAGTTTGTTTATATGAGTGCATCATCATCAACAAATGATTTAAGAAATAGAATTATATTTACTATTTTAATTTTAGCCGTTTATAGATTTGGAACTTTTGTACCTTTGCCAGGTATAGATCCAGAACAATTGAAAATAATGATGGAAGGTAATCAAAAAGGGTTACTAGGCATGTTTAATGTTTTTGCAGGGGGTGCAGTAAGTAGAATGGCAATATTTGCATTAGGTATAATGCCTTATATTTCTTCAGCAATTATAGTTCAACTTTTGACTGGGGTTTCTGACTATTTTAAAAACCTAAAAGCTCAAGGTGAAACAGGCAGAGCTAAAATTACACAAATTACTAGATATGGAACAGTGTTGCTTGCAACAGTTCAAGGATATGGTTTATCCGTTGGATTAGAATCGTCAGCAGATTTAGTAATTAATCCAGGAGCTTTCTTTAAAGTAACTACTGTTACAACTATTGTTGCAGGAACTGTATTTTTAATGTGGTTAGGAGAACAAATAACTCAAAGAGGTATCGGCAATGGAATATCCCTAATAATTTTTGCAGGGATTGTCGCTGAAATTCCACGAGCTTTAGTTACAACTTTTGAGCTAGGAAGAACTGGTGCAGTTTCAACTTTTATGATTTTATCATTATTTGTATTATTAATATTAACAATATTGTTTGTTGTTTTTATGGAAAGAGCTTTAAGAAAAATTATTATTAATTATCCAAAGAGACAAATGGGTAACAAAATGTATGGAGGAGAGTCATCTCATTTACCTCTCAAAATAAATCAGGCTGGAGTAATTCCAGCGATTTTTGCTTCAGCACTTTTACTATTACCAGTAACATTTTCAAATTTTTCATTTTCTAACAATGAAACATTTTTAAATTTAAGCGCTTATTTCACTCAAGGACAGCCTCTTTACATGTTGCTTTATGCATCAGGAATAATATTTTTTACATTTTTTTATACTTCAATAACTTTTAATCCAACTGAAACTGCTGAAAATCTTAGAAAATATGGAGGTTTTGTGCCTGGAATTAGACCAGGTGAAAGCACAGCTTTATATATTGAAAATATTTTAACAAAGTTAACTACGATAGGAGCTTTATATTTAACTTTAGTTTGTTTGATGCCAGAATTTCTAATTGCAAATTATCCGATACCTTTTTATTTGGGTGGTGCATCTATTTTAATTGTTGTTGTTGTAGCTATAGATACAGTGACACAGATACAAACAAGATTAATGAGTTCTCAATATGAACAACTAATCAAAAAAACTAAATTTGGTAAGTAAGTGAACATAATTTTATTTGGACCACCTGGTGCTGGAAAAGGTACTCAGTCTAAATATTTAGTGAACAAATTAAAGGCTTATCAAATTTCAACGGGCGATCTTTTAAGAGAAGAAATCAAAAAAAATTCAGATATAGGTAATGCTATTATAAATGACATGACTGATGGAAAATTTATTAGTGATGATATTGTTAATAGACTTATAGAAAATTTAGTATCAGATCCTCAAAAAAAAAACAATTTAATCTTTGATGGATATCCTCGATCATTGAGCCAGGCTAAAAACTTAGAAGAATTATTAAAAAAATCAAATCAAAGCATAGATTTAATTTTATTTCTTAACGTAGATAAAGAGACAATTCTCAAAAGACTTGAGAAGAGAAAAATTATAGAAAATAGGTCTGATGATGACACCAATACTATAGTTAGGAGGTATGAGAAATATATGGAAACAACCCAACCAGTTCTAAATTTCTACTCTGAGAATCCAAATTTTAAGGAGATTGACGGAGGCTTAGAAATTGAAGAAATAACAAGGAAAATAGACACTTTTATCAATGTATAAGACGTTGACTTTGATTAATCTTCTTATATAAAAGGCACAATTTATCACAAAAACTATGGCTCGTATCGCAGGTATAAACATTCCACAGAATAAGCTTGTTCACATAGGTTTGACCTATATTTATGGAATTGGTGATAAATTCTCTCAGCAAATTTGTTCATCTTTAGAAATTTCAAGAGCTAAAAGAGTAAATGAATTAACAGATGAAGAGATTTTAAAAATTAGAGAGTACATCGATCAAAACTTTAAAGTCGAAGGTGATTTAAGAAGAGATTATTCATTAAGTATTAAAAGATTAATTGATTTAGCTTGTTACAGAGGAACAAGGCATAGAAAAAAATTACCTGTTAGAGGACAAAGAACAAGATGTAATGCAAGAACAAGAAAAGGAAAAGCAATCGCGATTGCAGGAAAAAAATTAACACCAACTAAAAAATAGTTATGGCTAAAGCTGATAAAGTTGAGAATAAAGATCAGAAGGTTGAAAAATCTTCTAAAAAAAGTGTTAAAAGTTCATATTCAAAAAAGAAAAAAATTAAGAAAAATATTTTAAATGGAATTGCTTATGTGCAGTCTACATTCAATAATACAATTATTTCAATTGCAGATACAAATGGAAATGTAATTTCCTGGGCATCAGCTGGTCAAAAAGGTTTTAAAGGCTCTAGAAAATCAACACCTTATGCTGCACAAATTGCTGCTGATGCAGCTGCATCTAAAGCCTTGGAATATGGATTGAAAACATTATCTGTTGAAGTAAAAGGTCCAGGTTCAGGACGTGAAACAGCTTTAAGAGCATTACAAGCAAGAGGTTTTAAGATTTTATCAATAAAGGATACAACGCCCATGCCTCATAATGGAACTAGACCACCAAAGAAAAGGAGAGTTTAATGGAAGTAGAAAATGTAAATATAAAAAATTGGAAATCATTAATAAAACCATCTAAACTGGATGTTCAAATCAGTGATGACCTAACTCATGCTAAGATTATAGCAGAACCACTAGAAAAAGGTTATGGATTAACTTTAGGAAATTCTTTAAGAAGAATTTTACTTTCTTCAATCAGAGGAGCTGCAGTAACATCAATCCAAATTGATGGTGTTTTACACGAATTTACATCTATAAAAGGCGTTAGAGAAGATGTAACTGATATAGTTTTAAACGTAAAATCTTTAGCTTTAAAGTGTAATTCAGAAGGAACAAAAAAACTTATATTAGATGCTAAAGGTCCAGGAGAAATAAAGGCGTCTGATATCACGCAAGTTGCGGATGTTGAAATATTAAATCCTGATTTAGTAATATGTAATCTTGACGAAAACACAAATTTCCACATGGAAATGAATGTAAATACTGGTAAAGGTTATGTTCCTGCTGAATTGAATAAGCCTGAAGAACCACCGTTAGGTCTAATCGCGATAGACTCACTTTATAGCCCAGTTAAAAAGGTATCTTACTCAATAAGTACTGCTAGAGAAGGAAAAGCATTGGATTACGATAAACTTACTATGGAGGTTGAAACTAATGGTTCAATTTCAGCAGAAGATGCAGTGGCATATTCAGCTAGAATTTTTCAAGATCAATTAAAAATGTTTATTAATTTTGATGAACCTGTTGAAGCACCAGTTAAAGAAGTTAGTACAGAGCCTGAATTTAATAAAAATCTATTAAGAAAAGTAGATGAACTAGAATTATCAGTTAGATCAATGAATTGCTTAAAAAATGATAATATTATTTATATTGGTGACTTAGTTCAAAAATCAGAAGGTGAAATGTTGAGAACACCTAATTTTGGAAGAAAATCACTGAATGAAATTAAAGAAGTTTTAACTGGAATGTCTTTATATTTAGGAATGGAGATTCCTAACTGGCCACCAGATAATATTGCAGAAATGTCTAAAAAACTAGAGGAAGCAATTTAATGAGACACGGCCTGGCGAATAAAAAGTTAAATAGAACATCTGAGCATAGAAAAGCTCTTCTTAAGAACATGCTTAATTCCCTAATTAAGTATGAACAAATTAAAACTACTTTGCCAAAAGCTAAATTTTTAAAACCACAAGCAGATAAGATTATAACTTTAGGAAAAAAAGAAACTCTTCAAACAACAAAAATGTTGGTTTCTAAATTACAGGACATTAAATCAGCTAATAAAGTTAAAAAAACACTTTCTAAAAGATATCAGAATAGAAAAGGTGGTTACACAAGAATAATTAAGGCCGGATTTAGATATGGAGATAATGCACCAATGGCAATAATTGAATTTATTGACAGAGATGTTGAAGCTAAGAGAGTTGATAAACCTAAAAAAAATATAATTAAAGAAGCTCCTAAAACAGAAGAAAAAAAACAAGCTACAGCTTAAATCTTAAATCATGAAAAAATCTTACATCGTTGATTCAACGTGTAATGATATGCGTTTAGACAGATGGTTAAGATTAAAAATTGGAAACATTCCACAAGGACTTGTTGAGAAATATTTAAGAACAGGAAAAATAAAACTTAATAAAAAAAAAGTTAAAAGTTCTTTTAAAATAAAAACAAAAGATGAGATAAATATATTTAATATTGAATTTAAAGAAATAATTAAGCAAAAAAAAATTAAGTTTTTACCTTCAAATGAAATTATCAAATCAAATGAAGATCAAATTATTGACAACAATGATAACTTTGTAGTTTTAAATAAATCTTCAGGCATATCAGTTCAAGGTGGAACTAAATCAAAAAAAAATTTAGTAGATATTTTTGCTAAAAGTAAAATTTTCGAAGGAACAAAACCTTATTCCGTTCATAGATTAGATAAAGACACATCAGGAGTTTTTATTATAGCTAAAAATAGAGAGACCGCTCAATTAATCACTTCTTTATTTAGGCTAAGAAAGGTTCACAAAACTTATTTAGCTATCTGCCAGGGAGAAATTAATAAAAAATCTGGTGTATGGAATGATGATTTGATTAGATACGACGGTGATAAAAAAATAACCGAAAAAGCAAAAACAATTTTTAAAGTTATTGATAAAAATTCTGAGGCAAGTTTATTAGAGTTAAAACCTATTACTGGCAGAAAACACCAATTAAGAAAACAATTGCATTCAATAGGCAACCCAATATTTGGAGATACAAAATATAAATTATCAAATTCTAATAAAGGAATTAATAAAAATTTAATGTTACATTCATATCAAATTAAATTTAAAATTAATGAGATAAAACACACATATTCTGCATTGTTACCTGATTATTTTAAAAAACTTTTAAAATCTAAAAGACTTAGATTTTCAAATTTGAAATAAAATTTTTAATTAATTTATCACTTAGATTTGAGTAATCCTGATCTATGATACTTTTTAAATTAGTTACTCCTTTATCTGAAATACCGCATGGTATAATTTTTTTATAATTTTCTAGATCGTTATTTATATTTATTGCAAAACCATGATAAGCAACCCATTTGCTAACCCTAATACCAATTGCAGCTATTTTTTTGATTTCATCTTTATTCTTGTACCAAATACCAATATTATTTTTATCTGGGAAAGTTTCTATTTTATAAAATTTTAATGTTTCAATTATTGTATTTTCAATAATATTTATAAATTTTCTAATATCCTTTTTTTTTCTTAAATCTAAAACAAAATAACAAATTAATTGACCTGGCCCATGGTAAGTAATTTTACCACCTCTATTTGTTTCTAATATTTTGATGGATTTATCAATAATCTCATTTTTCTTATAGGAAGTTCCCGCAGTAAAAACTTCATTATGCTCCAAAGTCCAAATTAACTCTTGCCCATTATTTTCATACAAATCCTTTAATCTTGACTCTAGTATATTGATAGCATCAAAATAATTCACTGGTTTTATTGACTTTTTGATCTCGAAGTTCATTTATAATTTGTATTATCTTTATTATGTATTAATAGTGCAAATCTAAATTATAGGTAGATTTATGTCTTTAACAAAAAAAACTAAAGATAAAAAAGTAAATTTTGAATTTAATAAAGAATATATAAGAGTTGTTACAAGCAAAATAGCTAATAATGACGCTCAATTTATAACTAATTCTTTTAATGAAATGCACCCTGCTGATGCAGCAGATATAATTGAACATCTTAGTGAGACTGATAGAGAAAGTTTAATTAAATTAAACAATTTCAATATTGATCCAGAGGTTTTTGTTGAATTGAATGAATCTATTCAATCAGAAATTATTACCTATTTATCTTCAGATTCTATAGTTAGTATTCTTAAAGGGTTAGAATCCGATGATGCTATTTCTATATTAGAAAATGTTCCTGAAGAAGATAAAAATGCAATTCTTAGTTCACTACCGCCAAAAGATCGCTTTGCTTTATTAGAAAGTTTAAGTTACCCAGAAGACACAGCAGCTAGACTTATGCAAAGAGAGTTTACTGCAATACCAAGTAATTGGTCTGTAGGTCAAACAATTGATTATTTAAGAGAAAATAAAGATTTACCTGAAGAATTTTTAGAAATTTTTATTGTTAACGAGGATTTTAAACCAATAGGAACTGTTCCATCATCTAGAGTTCTTACAACACCACGAGATACTAAAATGTCATCAATTATGTCAGAATCTCAGTTATTAATACCTGTTGAAATGGATAAAGAGGAGGTTGCTAATTTATTTGAAAATTACAATTTAAATTCTGCTGCTGTTGTAGATAAAAAAAATAAATTAGTTGGTATGATTATGAACGATGATGTTTTAACGGTCTTGAAAGAAGAGGCTGAAGAAGACGCTTTAAGATTAGCAGGTGTTGGGGATGAAGAAATTACCGATGGAGTTGTTAAAAAAACGAAGAGAAGATTTAATTGGCTTTTGCTTAATCTGTTTACAGCTTTTTTAGCTACCTGGTGTATTAGTTTATTTGGTGCAACTATTGAACAAATGGTCGTATTAGCTTTTTTAATGCCTATAGTTGCATCAATGGGTGGAAATGCTGGAATGCAGACACTTGCTGTTACAGTAAGAACTATAGCTACAAATGATTTGACACAAAATAATTTCTCATCAAATGTATTTAAAGAATTTTCTATAGGTATTTTAAATGGAATTATTTTTGCAGCAATAAGTGCTTTAATTGTTCAGATATGGTTTCAAGATAGTATCCTTTCAATCATTATTGCAATATCAATGGTACTAACAATGATTATAGCTGGATTATTTGGCATATTAGTTCCTTTTACTTTGAAAAAGATAAATATTGATCCAGCAATTGCATCAAGTGTTTTTGTAACAACAATTACAGATGTAATTGGTTTTGTTTCTTTTTTAGGTGTTGGAGCGTATTTTTTGTAAATTAAATGTTATCAATTAATCTAACATTGCCTAAATAATAAGCTATAAATAATCTTGAATTTTTACTTGTATTTGAAATTTTTAGATTATTTATATTTCTCAACTCCAAGTAATCAATTTTAATTTTAAAATTATTTATTAATTCTTTTTTTTTAATCTTTAAAAAGTAGGAAATATTTTTATTGATTCTAATATTTTTTTTAATTTTTGCCAATATTTTATTTATAGTTGCTGCTGTTTTTAAATTAGATTTATTTAAAAGAAAGTTTCTTGATGAAAGTGCAACTTTATTACTATCACGAATTGTTTTACAAGGAATAACCTTGGTTCTATATTTTCTTTCCAATATTTTTTTGACTAAATATAACTGCTGTAAATCTTTTTCTC
The DNA here is from genome assembly GCA_902595795.1 of uncultured Pelagibacteraceae bacterium. Classification (GTDB taxonomy): domain Bacteria; phylum Pseudomonadota; class Alphaproteobacteria; order Pelagibacterales; family Pelagibacteraceae; genus Pelagibacter. The sequence goes on along the minus strand of CACJRK010000009.1, from coordinate 4,088 downwards.
CCATAAATATCTTTCTAGGATTCACAATTTTAGTTAATTTATTCATTACATCTAAAACTCCCTCAAAATGACCTTTTCTAAATTTAGCACACAAAATTTTATCTTTTTTAAGTAGTGTAATTTTTGATTTTTTTTTATCTTTATAAATGTCTTTAAATTTTGGAATAAAAACAAAATCAACTTTTTTACTTTTTTTTAGAATTTTTAAATCTTTTTTAATATTTCGTGGATATGATTTTAAATCTTCTTTATTATTAAATTGTTTTGGATTAACAAAAATACTTACAATTGTTTTTTTACAAAGTTTATTGGATTTGTTTATAAGTGATAAATGACCTTTATGTATTCCACCCATAGTAGGAACAAAACCGAGGTCATTAAATGGCCTTAATGATTCAGATAATGAGGCATTGTTTAATAAAACTTTCATTTGTATAAAAATATTTAATAAGTAAAACATTTAAATGATTAAACAAGCAATTATTCCTTTAGCTGGACTTGGTACCAGATTACTGCCTTTGACCAGTGTTTTTGCTAAAGAGCTTTTACCTATAAATGGTAGGCCTGGGATTGAATATATTCTTGATGAATGTATTGAGGCAGGCATTAAAGAGATTATATTTATTATTTCCACTAAAAAATTAATGATAAAAAAATATTTTTATAGTGATCAATTTTATAAAAATATTATCAAAAAAAAGAAAGATTTGAAAATAATTAATAAATACAAAAAGATACTTAAATATAAAAATAAAATTAAGTTTGTTTTTCAAAACATTCCAAGGGGTACAGGTGATGCTGTTCTTAAAACACAAAAATATATTAAAAATAAATATTTCTTAATGCTGCTACCGGATGATTTAATAATTAAAAAAAATTGCTCTAAAGCAATGATCAAGGTTCATAAAAAATATAAGTCTTCAGTTATGGCTTCTATGAAGGTGAAAAAAAATAATGTTTCGCGATGGGGTATATACAAAATTAATAATAAATTAAATAAAAGAAATTTTGTTATTGAAAGTGTTATTGAAAAACCTACTGTGAGAAATGCTCCATCAAATAATGCTGTTATAGGAAGATATATCTTGCCTAGATCAATTTTTAATAAAATTAAGTCCTTAAAACCTAAGAGAGGTGAAGAAGTACATATAACTGATGCTATTCAGTTATTAATCAATGATAAAGAAAAATTTATAGCCCATAGTTTTGAGGGCAAATATCTGGACTGTGGGACAATGAATGGTTACATAAACTCATGTAAAGAAGTAGGTAAATTATGAAACTATGCATGATTGGAACAGGTTATGTTGGTTTGGTAAGCGGAGTATGTTTTTCTGATTTAGGTAACACAGTATATTGTGTTGATAATGATATTAATAAAATCAATTCCTTAAATAAAGGATTAGTACCAATATACGAACCTGGCTTGGAAGAAATTTTAAAAAAAAATCATAAGCAAAAAAGGTTGTTTTTTACGTCTAACTTAAAAAAAGCAGTTCAAAATTCAGATATAATTTTTATTTGTGTTGGCACCCCTACGAAAAAAAATAGTAATTCTGCAAATTTAAAATACGTTTTTAATGTTGCAAATGAGCTTAAAAAATTAATATATAAGTACAAAATTATTGTTACAAAATCAACTGTCCCTGTAACTACAGGAGACAAAATTGAAAAAATTTTAAATAATTTAAAAAAAAAAAAATTAATCGATGTAGTTTCAAATCCTGAATTTTTGAGGGAAGGTGAGGCTATAAGAGACTTTACTTATCCAGACCGTGTTATAATTGGTACTGAAAGTAAAAAAGCGAATAAGATACTTAAAGCTTTATACATGCCATTAATCAAAAAAAGCAGTAGATACTTTAATACCTCAAGAAGAGGGGCTGAATTAATTAAATATGCCTCAAATTCATTTCTAGCAACTAAAATTTCGTTTATAAATGAGTTAGCAAATTTGTGTGAAAAAACTGGTATAGATATTAAAGATATATCTTTAGGTATGGGTTTAGACCAACGTATTGGTGATAGATTTTTAAGAGCTGGGCCAGCCTATGGTGGATCTTGTTTTCCTAAAGATACCCGTGCTTTAATCGATATTGGAAATAAATTTAAAACTGATTTAACAATAGTAAAAAGTATAGTTGCATCAAATGATTCTAGAAAAACTTTACTTTTAGAAAGAGTAAAATCAATTTTGAATAATAAGTTAAGAAATAAAAAAATTACCTTTCTAGGTGTCACTTTTAAACCAAATACAGATGATATGCGTGAAGCTTCAAGTATACCTATGATTAATTATTTAAACAAAAAAAAAAGTAAAATTAATTACTACGATCCTTCAGGAGAGAAAATTGAATTCAAAAATTTAAAAAATGTAAAATTTTCTAAAAGTATAGCATTAGCATGTTTTAATGCAGATCTAGTAATTTTGCATACAGAGTGGAATGATTTTAAATTTCTTAATTTTAAAAAATTAGTTAAAAAAAATAATTTTAAAATATTTGATATGAGAAATATATATTCTCCTTTAAAGATGAGAAAGTTAAATATTAAATATTTTGGTATTGGAAGATAATTAATTTAATTCAAAAATAGCATCAACTTCAACAGATACACCCAATGGTAAACTATTTGTACTAACAGCTGCTCTGGTATGCATTCCTGCGTCACCAAAAACAGAAGCAATTAAATCCGAAGCGCCATTAATTATTTTAGGTTGTTCTGTAAAATTATCAGTTGAATTAACAAAACCTGTTAATTTTACGCAGGATTTAATTTTAGAAAGATCTCCATTACAAGCTACTTTTGCTTGAGATATAATACTTAAACCACACCTTTCTGCTGCTTTATAACCTTCTTCTACTGATAAATCTTTTCCAATTTTTCCTTTTATTAATTCACCATTTTCTGAAATTGAAATTTGACCAGAAATATAAAGTAAATTTCCAACTATTTTTGTTGCAACATAAGAACCAACAGGTGGTTTTGCTTCTGGAAGATTAATTTTTAACTCTTTGATTTTATTTTCAAAATTCATTTTTTATTTTTTCTTTTTTTTAGATTTTTTATTTCTATCGTATTCTCTTCTTTTCTCAATTAATATAAGAGCCTCTTCCATTGTTAGCTCTAATGGGTCTTTTTCTTCTGGTATTGTTGCATTTAGAGATTTATATTTAATGTATGGTCCATATTGACCTTTCATGATTCTTACTGGTTTTTTATCTTCAGGATGCTCTCCTAAGTCTTTTATAACCGAAGAAGACATTCTTCCAGGTTTTGCTTCAGAAATTAATGTTATAGCTCTATTTAATCCTATAGAAAAAATTTCTTCCACATTTTCTATTCTAGCTGATTTATTTTCGCATTTTAAATATGGTCCAAATCTACCAGTGTTTAAAGTAATATCTTTTTGATTTTCCGGATTGACACCCAATGATTTAGGAAGCGAACATAAAAATTTAGCTTTATCTAGGTCAATACTTTCTAACTCAATACCCTTTGGAATAGATACGTTTTTTAATAGTTCATTAACTTCAGGTTTCTTTTTTTTTGTTTTTTTTCTCTTTTTAGGTTTTTCTTCCTCAATGTTTTCTTCAAGAGCTTTCTCATATTGAAGATATGGACCAAATCTTCCATTTTTTAGAAAAATATCATTTCCATTTTCGTGTTTTCCAAGAAATTTTGGTTCTGCTAGTTGTGTCTGAACAGCCGCTTTTGCTTTTGATAATGGTCTTGTAAATTTACATTCAGGATAGTTTGAACATCCAATAAAAGCACCTCCTCTAAAACTATTTTTTAAACTCAGTGACCCAGTATTGCATAACTGACATTTTCTAACTATCTTTCCTTCTTTATCAGTATCAAATATCAATGCTCCTAAACTCTCATTTAACAGATCTAAAACTTCTCTGGTCCTTTTCTCTTTTACCTCTGAAACATTGCTATTAAAATCTTTCCAAAACAACTCTAGAACTTTTAACCAACTTTCTTTTCCTGACGTAATATCATCTAGTTGGTCTTCCAGTCCTGCTGTAAAATTATAATCCACATACTTTGAAAATAGTTTTTCTAAAAATGCAGAGATTAAT
>CACJRK010000008.1 GCA_902595795.1 uncultured Pelagibacteraceae bacterium | reverse complement strand
GGCAGGTACAACCATCTTAATTGAATTCCAAAAATAAGGTTTTAAAAAAGTATCTCCTGCTCCATATCCTCTTCCTCCCCATGCAACTGCCCAAGACTCAAAATTTAATCCACTCGGCCAAGATAAAAGTGTTCCTTGACGTATTTCTTCCATCGTTTTTAATGAAGTGACAACCATTACATATAATGGAAAAATAAAATAAGAAGCAAATAGAATTAAAACAAAATACAAAAACCATCTTAAAAACATGTTTGTATATTTCGATTTTTGCTCAAGCTGTTGGTAAGAAGATGATTTTAAATTATCTTGCATTTTCTCTCCTTAATTCTGAATACAAATATGGAATAATGACTGCTGCTACAGCCATAAACATCATCATCGCACTCGCTGCAGACAATCCAACCTGACTTTTGTGAAATGCTGCTTGCGTCATAAATAAAGCTGGCATCGTTGTAGAAATACCCGGGCCACCTTGAGTCAAAGCAACAATTAAATCATAACTTTTAATTGAGATATGAACTAAAATTACAAAACTTGTAAAAAATACTGGTCTCATCATTGGTAACAATATTCTCCAATAAACTGTAAATAAACCAGCGCCATCAATTTTTGCAGCTTTGATGATTTCATCTTCAACTGATCTTAATCCTGCTAAAAATAATGCCATGACAAATCCTGCCGATTGCCAAACACCTGCTATGACTATTGTGTAAATTGCCATTTCCCTGTTAACCAGCCAATCAAAGGTAAAATTCTCAAAACCCCAATCTATAAACATCTTTTGAATTCCAAGAGTTGGGTTTAAAATCCATTTCCAAGCAGTACCTGTTACAATAAATGATAAAGCCATTGGGTATAGGTAGATTGTTCTTAAAACCCCCTCTGCCCTTATTTTTTGATCTAGAAAGATTGCTAAAATTATCCCAATCACAATACAAAAAATTAAAAATAAAGCTGTGAAAACAAGTAAATTATCTACTGAAATAAGCCATTTTCGAGATGCCCATAACTTTTCATACTGTCCAAATCCCCACAATTCATATTTGGGTAAAATTTTAGAATTAGTAAAAGATATATATAAAGTCCACAGTACAAAGCCATATACAAACCAACCTATTAACCCAACAGCAGGTGCCATTACAATTTTAGGTAAATTTTTTTCTAACCACTTGAACATTATAAATATTTTTTTTGATCAAAAAAAAGGCCACTTAATCAAAAGTGGCCTTTTAATTTTTATATACTACATATTAGCTAAAACTGAGTCAGCTAAAGCGTTAGCAGCATCTACAGATGACATATCAGAGTTAAAGTGCTCTGTTATGATATCTTGAAGGGCAGCTTTCATAGTATTACCTTGAGCCATACCGTGAGCAAAACTTGGAACTAACCCACCACTTGCACCAGCAGTTTTGATGTCTGCGTTAGATGCTTTTGCACATTTGTCAAATTCATCCATTGATACATCTAAACGAGCTGGGATAGAACCTTTGTATAAGTTAAAAACTTTTTGAAAGTTTTTACCCATCATAAGCTTAGCTAATAACTTTTGACCAGCTTGTTTATCTGGATCGTTAGATTTGTAAAAGATAAAACTATCTACGTTATATAAGTATCCATTGTTTGATGGAGTTGCTGCACAGTAGTAATCTACACCTGGAACTTTTCCAGCAGCTGTAAATTCACCTTTTGCCCAGTCACCCATAATTTGGAAACCAGCTTTTCCTTCAATAACCATACCAGTAGCAACGTTCCAGTCTCTTCCTGGGCTACCTTCATCAGTAAAACCTTGTAGTTTTCTCATTTGATCAAAAACTTTAACTGTCGTTTCACTTCTTAAACAGTTTTCTTTCAAATCTACATAACAGTTTTTGTAATAGTTGTTTCCACCAATACCCATAGCTACTGCTTCAAACACTGTAGCATCTTGCCAAGCTTGACCGCCATGTGCAAATGGAATTATTCCAGCAGCTTGTAATTTTTCAGCTGCAGCATTTAACTCATCCCAAGTAGTTGGAACTGAAATACCGTTTGCATCAAATACAGCTTTGTTTGCCCACATCCAGTCAATTCTGTGAATATTTACTGGAGCAGCACAATAAGGTCCGCTGTTATTTTCACATTTATGAATAGCTGCAATCATTGGGTCTAATAAATTGTCCCAACCTTCTGATTTAGCAACTTCATCTATATTATATGGAGCTACAACGCCTTCTTGGTCATACTCTTGAATTGTAGGACCTTTGATTTGTGATGCAGAAGGAGGGTCTCCAGCTACAATTCTTGCTTTTAATGCAACGTTAGCAGCGTCTCCACCACCACCTGTTACAGGCATGTCCATCCATTCACCACCATTTGCAGCAAAATCATCTTTTAAAACTTTAAGTGCAGCAGCTTCACCACCTGATGTCCACCAATGCAAAACTTCAATTTTTGGTCCTGCTATTGATGAAGTAGATGTGAACGCTAATGTAATTAAAGCGATTAATAGTTTTTTCATATCTTCCTCTTTTTAGTTAACTAGTTTTTTATATTTGAAACTATAAGTAGATTAAGTTTCAATTGATAATTAAAAAATTAAATACAATTATAGGTTGATTTTATTTTTAATTAAAATTTTTCGATTTTTTTTTAATTTTAGAAAATTATTTTTTTTTGTAATTCAATTTAAAGTTGTTATTTTAATATGTCGCGCTTCTACCCAGTCTTGCTGCGCCTCTAACACCGCTTGCGTCTCCATATTTTGGTTTTAGAAAAACTCCTTCGTACTCTCTACCTATTACAAATTTTCTAACTAATGAATCTATCTCGTTTAAGAAATCTATTTCATTAGATACACCACCTCCAAATACAAAAGCATCAGGGTCTAAAATATTTATTATGCTAGATAGTGACATTGCTAAATTTACCTTAAAGTCATCGATGAATCTTTCGGCATCTAAATCATGTTTTCTATTTAATTCAAAAATTTCATTTGTTTTTAAATTTTTGCCATAAAGTTTGTTAAATCTTTTAGCTAATCCTAATCCAGATAAAAAACTTTCAATCTCTGCTTCTCTAGCATTGCTTGAATCAAAATTTTCCTTTTTTGCAGCAAAGTAAGGAATTTGATTATGACCCCATTCCCCCGCAACACCATTAGGTCCACTTACTATTTTTTTATCAATTACTAAGCCACCTCCAACCCCAGAACCTAAAATAATTCCATAAACAATTTTGTAATGTTTGCCTGATCCATCAATAGCTTCTGACAAAGCAAAACAATTTGCATCATTTTCACAAAATACTTCTTTTCCAAGTGCTTTACGTAAATCATTTTGAAAAGGTTTTTTTTCTAACCAAGTTATGTTAGGTGCATTTTTTACTAATCCAGTTTGAGGAGAATGGACTCCAGGATGACAAACTCCAATTGGAAGCTCTTGTTTAAAATCTTGTTCTAATCTTCTATGTATATCTCTAATTGAAGTTATAATATGAATATAATCTTTTGGGCATGGTATTCTCGATCTATGTTTTTCTTGCCCGTCGCTTTCAAGTACTACACTCTCAATTTTTGTTGCACCTACATCGATACCTACTTGCATAATTAATATGTTGCTCTACCTCCGCTTAAATCAAATACAGCTGCAGTCGAAAATGAGTTTTCTTCACTTGATAACCATGTAACCAGAGAGGCTAATTCTTCAACTTTTGCAAATTTATTTCTTGGAATTTTAGATAACATGTAATTAATATGCTCTTCTGTCATTTGATCGAATATCCTAGTCTTAGCAGCTGCTGGGGTTACACAGTTTACAGCAATATTTTTTTGTGCAAGTTCTTTACCTAAAGATTTTGTTAAACCTATAACACCTGCCTTAGAAGTACTATACGCACTTGCATTTGGATTTCCTTCTTTTCCTGCAATAGAAGCAATATTAACTATTCTTCCATAATTATTTTTTATCATAATTGGTACAACAGCTTTGCAACAATAAAATACTGAATTTAAATTTAAATTAATAACTTTTTTCCATTCGTCTAACGGATATTCTGTAACTGTAGTATTGATTCCTGTAATTCCTGCATTATTTATAAAAATATCAATTTTTTTATGGATATTTTCAATTTCTAATAAACTTGTTTTTATATTTTCAAAATTATTTACATCAACAACTTTAAAACTTAAATTTTGTGAATTAACTTTGTCTATTGCTTCTTTAATTGCTACTTCATCGATATCCCATATTATTACCTTGGCTCCAGCTTCAATAAATCTTTGAGTTATTGCCAATCCAAATCCTTGAGCTCCACCCGTAACAACTGCTACTCTATTATTTAAATCAAACTTGATCATAATTTCTTGTTAATTTTTTTTGATCTTATTAAAGGAAAAGCTAGAGCAATTAAAGACAAAATAAAGAATGTTAAGGCTATTGGTCTTGTGAAAAACATTAGCCAATTTCCATCAAATATAACTAAAGATTGTCTTAAGGTGCCCTCAACCAACTCACCTAATATTAACCCTATTATAACTGGGACAACTGAGAAACCATATCTTCTCATAAAGAAACCTAGAACACCAAAAAATAACATTATCCAAACATCAATTATAGATTGGTTTAATGAATAGGTTCCACAAACTGAAACTGCAAAAATCATTGGCCATAAAATTTTATTTGGTACCAAAGTGATTCTTGCAAATATTTTTGCTCCAAAAAAACCAAATATAAAAAAAAGAATATTGGCAATAAGCATTGCTCCAAAAATTCCATATAAAAAATCAGGTTGTTCTCTAAATAAATCTGGCCCAGGTCTTACCCCATGTATAATTAAACCAGTTAAGATAACAGCTGTCGTTGCACTACCAGGAATTCCAAGTGCAAGAGTTGGTACCATTGCTCCACCTGTTGCTGCATTATTTGCAGCCTCTGCGCCCGCAATGCCTTCGATAGAACCTTTTCCAAATTCTTCAGGTTTTTTTGAAAACCTTTTTGCTTCTGAATATCCAATTAAAGATGCAACTGTTCCACCTTCAGCAGGCAACACTCCAATAAAAGAACCAATACCACTAGATCTTAAAATTGTTTTCCAAGTTTTTTTGTAATCATCTTTACTTGGAAGTTTAATTGCCTTTAAAGCTATTCTGTTAAATACCTGATTAATTAAAGTTGATTGAGTTAACATTTCACTCATTGCAAATAAACCAACAACAACTGGAATAAAACCAATTCCTTCTGTTAATTCATTAATACCAAATGTAAATCGATCAATTGATGTCATAAAATCTTTACCGACTGTTGAAATTAAAATTCCAAATGCACCTGCAATCAAATTCTTAATCGGGCTACCCTCTCCAATTGATGCAAGCATCGTTAAACCAAAAATAGCTAATGCAAAATATTCAGGTTGACCAAATTCATAAGCAAGTTGTGCTAATATAGGTGCAAAAAAAACAAGTATAATTACGCTAAAAATACCACCTACTGTACTAGAAACAGTAGCCATTCCCAAAGCTCTTCCAGCCTCTCCTTTTTGTGCCAAAGGATAACCATCTAAGCAGGTTGCTGCAGCTGCTGGTGTTCCAGGTGTATTTATTAGAACTGCAGTTATTGCACCACCATATGTTCCTGCACAATAAATTGAAGTTAATAATACAATTGCAGACAATGGATCAAGTGTCATTGTAAAAGGTAAAATTAATGCACCACCAGTTGTTGGTCCTAAACCAGGCAATACTCCTAGTATTAATCCAAATAAAGTTCCAAAAAATAAAACTAACAATAGCTTTGAGCTAAACAAAGGAGCCATCATTAATAATAAATTGTCCATCTAGCTGTAATAAATATTAGTTATAATTCCAGGTGGAAATCTTAAACCAAGAATTGTTTCAAAAAAAATAAAGACAATTACAGGAAAAATAATTCCAACAAGTAATAAATAAAATATTCTTTTCTCTCCCCAACAATAAGAAACAAAAATAGATAAAGCAGAAATTGCTAAAAAGAAATCTAAAGTCTTTGAAATAATTAAAAAAATCACAAAACTTGAAAGTGTTAAAATGAATGATTTTGGTAATTTTTTTTGAACCTTCCAAGGATTTTTAGTTGCTAAATAATAAATTAACAAGGTCATAACTATTATTAAAGTTAAAAGTGCTTTTGGAAATGTTGCTGGTTGAATTCCCCTATTTAAAATTGGAGGAACAACATCAAATGTGAAAGTGGTAATTAGTAAAATTATTGATACAAAAATGATAACAAACGAGACTTTAAATTCATCTTTAAAAAAAAAGGGCAAACTTTTGTTTGCCCTTTTTGATTTTTGTACATTTTTCATATCAAATGTACTTTTAATTAGATTAGTTAATGTAACCTAAAGCTTTAAGCTGCGCAGTCATCTCAGTAAGCATTTCTTCCATTTGCTTACCCCATTCATCTGCACCTACAACACTTGTCTCATCAAGACCAATTTCTGTTAAGAAATTTTTGTAGTAGTTGTGGCTCATAGCTTTCATCATTCCAGCTTCTAATTGTTTTACTCTGTCTGCTGGAGCACCTTTTTTAGTTACGAAACCTCTTACCGTAGATAAAGAAACAGGTATGCCCAATTCTTTAGCTGTCGGTGAGTCTCCAATTTTAGCCATTCTATTATTTGCTAAGACAACTGAAACACAAAGTTTACCCTCATTAATTTCAGTTAATGCTTCACCTAAGTTTAAAACACCTACATCAATATCTCCTTTGATTAGGTTAGTTTTAATTGGTGCAACACCTTTGTAAGCAACGATAGTTGGATCTTTTAATCCACCTTTTTTTGTAAATGCAATTGCACTAACATCATCAATACCACCTGTATGAGTAGTTCCATATTTTAGTGATTTTGATTTTTGTGTGCTAATAAATTTTTTAGCATCTTTAATATCTGCTTTACAATTAACAACAAATAATTGAGGATCATCAGTTCCTCTAGCAAGCGGTTGCATATCACTTAACTTAACTTTAGTTTTACCTAAAGCCATAGAAACAGCATGACCTGTTGTCCAAGTTAAGGTATGATTTCCATCAGCAGGTAAAGACATCATATAATCCATAGATGCTGCTCCACCACCACCTTTTTTGTTTACTAATTGCATGTCTTGCTTAAGGACTCTTCTTGCTCTTAATAACATCATTCTTGTAGTAACGTCAGTTCCACCACCAAAACCAGCGTGAGTAATTGCTTGAATTGGATGCCCATCAGCTTTGGCTGATGTAATCATTAATGGAAGAGCTACAACAAAAAATTCAGTTACTAGGAAAGCAGCTGCTAAAAATAGTTTAAAGCTTTTTTTCATTATTTCCCTCTTTAGTTAATTTATAAATAATTATATAAGCATAATCTGATACAAAGCGTAAAGAAAAAAATGTCCCAAAAAAAAATTAATATCGCAATACTACTTGGCGACCCTTCAGGTATAGGGCCAGAACTAGTATCTAAATTGTTAAAAGAGGATATTACAAATAGAGCTAACATAATTGTAATTGGTGAAAAAAAAATATTAGAAAGTGGTAATAAAATATCTGGTAGTTCACAAAATTTAATATTTGTTGAAGATTTTAAAAATATTAATTTTGAAAAAGGTAATAAGTTTTTTCTTGATATTTCGAAAGGAAAAAATCACGAATATAAATTATCTGAATGTTCAAAAGAGTCAGGCGAAAGTGTTCTTTCTGCACTAAATTTAGCACTTGAACTTGCCAAAGAAAATAAAATTCATGCTATTAATTTTGGTCCATTTAATAAAACAAGTTTAAAACTTGGGGGAAATAAATATTCGGATGAATTACATCTTATGGCTAAAAAGTTAAATGTAAAAAATTTTTTTTGTGAATTTAATGTAATTGATAATTTCTGGACAGCAAGAGTAACTTCTCACATACCAATTAGAGAGGTAGCCAACCAAATAAAAAAAGAAAAAATTATTAAACCAATAAAATTAATAAACGAAGCAATGAAATTAAATGGAATAGATAAACCTAGAGTTGCTGTTCAAGCTCTTAATCCTCATGGAGAGTTTGGCACTGAAGAAAAAGATGAAATATTACCTGCTATTGAAGATGCAAAAAAACAAGGAATAAATGCTGATGGACCATTACCCTGTGATACATCTTTTATTACGGCTTATAAAAATAAAAATCATGATTGCATTGTTGGTATGTATCATGATGCACTTCAATCAGGTTTGAAAGCTTTTGGATTTGATAGAGGTGTAACAGTTCAAGGTGGTTTACCAGTGCCAATAACTACGCCAGCCCATGGAACAGCTTTTGATATTGCAGGAAAAAACGAGGCAAATTTAGAACCTACTTTAAATTCTTTTAAAATAGCATTAACAATGGCTGAAAATAAAAATAAATAATGACAAAAATTAAAAATATAAGGACTAAAGTTTATCAATGGAATGGAAAAACAGTTCCACCACAAAATAATTTTTGCACAAATGCTTCTGATCTTTTGTACGAAAAATCTGATGCGATGGGATCTTTTAGGTTTCACGAATGGTTAATTTGTGAAGTTGAAACCGACAATGGAACTATTGGACTGGGTAATGCAGCTTTAGCGCCACAAGTAACTAAAAAAATTATTGATACATATTTAAAACCTTTAGTAATAGGAGAAGACCCATTTGATTATGCTTATATTTGGGAAAAAATGTACAGACGAACTCATGCTTGGGGAAGAAGAGGAATTGGTATGGTTGCAATTTCTGCAATTGATATTGCGTTATGGGATATAATGGGAAAAATCACTAAAAAACCTATTTTTAAATTACTTGGTGGAAGAACAAAACAAAAAATTCCCGTTTATGCATCTAAACTTTACAGCCAACCAATTAAAGATCTTCAGAAAGAAGCTGAAAATTATTTAAACCAAGGTTTTAACATGTTTAAAATGAGGTTTGGTTGGGGACCTAAAGATGGACCTGATGGTATGAAAAAAAATATAGAACTTGCTGCTGCAGTAAGAGAGGTAATTGGTGAAGATACCGATCTTATGATGGAATGTTATATGGGATGGAATTTAGATTATACAAAAAGAATGATTCCTAAACTTATGAAATTTAATCCAAGGTGGTTAGAAGAACCTGTTGTTGCAGATGATATTCACGGATACGCAGAATTAAACAATATGAAAATGATACCTATATCGGGTGGGGAGCATGAATTTAACTTATTTGGTTTTAAACAATTATTAGATTTAAAAGCTGTGAGTTATATCCAGTACGATAATAATAGAGTTGGTGGATTTACAATTGCACAAAAAATTAATGCATTGGCTGAAGCTTATCAAGTTCCAGTCATCCCTCATGCAGGTCAAATGCATAATTATCATTTAACGATGTCTAATTTTAATTGTCCTATTTCTGAATTTTTTCCAGTACACGATGTTGAGATAGGAAATGAACTTTTCTATTATATTTTTGATGGAGATCCTGCTCCTGAGAATGGTTTTATAGATTTAGACGATAATAAACCTGGACTAGGTTTATCCTTAACAGATAAATATAAGTCTGACTTTAAAATTTTAGAATAATTTATCCTTTTATACCTAAATGAGTATACTTAACATTTAAGTAATCTTTTATTGCGCTAGATCCACCTTCTCTTCCATATCCACTTTGTTTAATTCCTCCAAATGGTGCTTCTGCGATTGCAACAACTCCTGTATTAACAGCAACTGAACCAGTCTCTAATTGTTCGGACGCTAAATGTGCCGTTTCCATTGAATTTGTACAAACATAACTACACAATCCAAGTTCATGATTATTAGCTCTTTCGACCACTTCGTCAAAAGATTTAAATGATAGCATAGGTACTAATGGGCCAAAGGGTTCTTGTTTCATTATAGTAAAATCATCTTTTACTTCATCAAATACTGTTGGTTCATAAAAAAAACCTTTATTGAAACCAGCAGGTCTTTTACCTCCTAATAAAACTTTTGCTCCCTCTTGTTTTGTTTTTTCTACTAATTCTTCAATTTCATTCAATCTTTTTTCTGTCGTAAGTGGTCCTAATTGAGTTTCTGAATCCATCCCATTTCCAATTTTTAACTTTTTTGTTTTATCTATAAATAAATTTACAAACTCATCTTTCTTAGTTTCATGAATGTAAAATCTATTAGGTGAAATACAAACTTGACCATTATTTCTAAATTTAGCAGCGATTGCTATGTCAGCAGCTTTTTTAATATCAGCATCATCAAAAACAATAAAAGGAGAATGACCTGAAAGTTCCATCGTTACTCTTTGAACTTTATCTGCAGCTTGTTTTAATATTAATTTTCCAACTCTAGATGATCCTGTTATAGAAATCTTTTTAACAATATCAGAAGCAATCAATTGTTGAGCAATACTAGGTGGATCACCGGATAAAAGATTAACTACTCCTGCTGGGACTCCACATTCTCTACAAATATCTACCATTTCCATCACAACACCTGGAGTAATCACATCTGGCTTTATAATAACAGAACAGCCCGCTGCTAACGCTGTTGAAATTTTTCTTGCAGATAATACTGCTGGAAAATTCCATGGTGTTAATGCAGCTACTACTCCAACAGGTTGATAATAAACATGCACCCTAGTGTCTTCAAATCTACTTTCAACAGTTTGACCATAAATTCTTTTTGTTTCTTCTGCATTCCACTCAAAAATATCTGCTGCACCAGCAATTTCACCTTTAGCCTCTATCAAAGGTTTTCCAACTTCTAATGTCATCCACTTAGCAAGCACTTCGGTTTTTTCTCTCATCTTGTCTGCAATTTTTCTTATGATGTATGCTCTTTGCCAAGGTGCAGTTTTTTTCCAAATTTGTAATCCTTTTTCAGCTGACTTTAATGCTTTTTCAACATCTTCAGGTGATGCTTTTGATGCTTCACCTATAATTTCTTCTGTAGCAGGATTAATTACTTTATATGTTTCTTTTTTGTAAGAAGGTGACCATTGTCCATCAATAAATTGACCAAATTTTTCGTACATTTCTAAATCTATCATTACATTTGATAGTGTCTAGTATGTAATTTTTACACATTAAATTTTTCCGAATGAATGATAACATTATCCTTATAGAAAGGAGTTTAGTATGAAAGCATATATAATGGGAAACTATACTGAAAAAGCTTTTCAAGGATTTTTAAAAGATCCTTCAAGTGATAGAAAAGCTGTTGTAGAGCAACTAACAAAAGCTATGGGTGGTACATTCCACAGCATGGATATAGTAAGAGGATCTTATGACTTTATAGTTGTTGCTGAAATGCCAAGTTTTGATGATTTTGCAGCAATCAAATTAGTTGTTGAGTCATCTGGTGCAGTTAGAAATTTAACAATATTAGAAGCCATTGATTTTACTAATGCAACAACTAAAGCTAGTAAAATTGGTTATAAAGCACCGGGACAGTAATTTATTAAAACTTCCATTCTGACCATGGAAGTTAAATTACTTCGTACAAAGTAGGAAACATTTCTCCTTCAACTGGGTCGCCATTTTTATAACCTGCCTCTTGCATTGCTTTTCTATAATTGAAACTAGTCCAATCACCATCATAACTAATTTTTGAATTCTCTTTAGCTACCCGTAGGGTATAACGACTTAAAGTTTTTTGAGGAATTGTCTCTCCTAAACTTCCATGCAGAGTTCTCATATCAAAAACAACTGCATCACCTAACTCACAATCCCATTCTAAAAATTCGTATTTATTTTTATTATCTAAAATATTTGGAGGTAGCTCATATTTTTTTCCATTTATAATACACTCCTCACCTTCAATTTTATGTCCATCCTTAAATAAAACTCTTAAAAATAATTTATTCCATAAATGTGATCCTTTAACCCAAACAACTCCCTCATCTTTTTTAGTAGGTTGCAGAGGTAGCCATAAAACGCACATTGTTCCCTCCATATCAAAATAACTTATATCATGATGAAATGGGGTTGATGATTTAGATCCTGCTTCTCTAAGAAACCAATTATCCATTACTAAATTAATTTTTTTAGCTAACATAAGCTCAGATGCTATTTGAGCATATGGAGAATTATAAACAAAATCTTTAAATTCAGGCACTAAATGCCATGTCCAATAATCCTCTATATATGCAGGAACACCTTTTTTCACAGTGTGGGACTTAAATCTTGGGCTAGGATTCGCAATATCTCTTTCTATTCCTTTTTGAAGTTTATTAATCCACTGTATATCAAATTTATTTTTGAGAAAAACTGCACCTTCCTCTCTAAATTTTTGCACTTCATCTTGGGTAAGAATTTTGTTCATATTATTAATATAAGAATATAATATAAATTAACGCTTATGAATATTCTAAAAGATAGTTTTGGTAGAAAATTTCCATACATTAGATTATCAATTTCTGATGTGTGTAATTTTAAATGTGGATATTGTTTGCCTAATGGTTATCAAGTGGACAAAAACGATAGTAGAAAATTTCTTCATTTAAATGAAATAAAACGACTTGCAAAATGTTTTTCTGAGCTAGGCGTAAATAAGATCAGAGTTACAGGTGGTGAGCCAACAGTAAGAAAAGATTTTTTTGATATTATAAAAGTATTAAAATTTGAAACAGGAATTCAAAATGTATCTATTACAACTAATGGCTATAAATTAGATAAAAAAGCAGAACAATTTGTTAATAGTGGGCTTACCGGGATAAACATAAGTATAGATAGTTTAAATAAAGAAATATTTAGAAATATTACTGGTCATGACAGATTATCAGAAATTTTACATGGTATAGAAAGTTTACAAAATAAAGGTTTTGAAAATATTAAAATTAATGCTGTTCTTTTAAATGAAATAAATTCATCAATAAAAGATTTTAATACTTGGGCTAAGTATATAGAAAAAAATAAAGTTGATGTCAGATATATAGAATTAATGAGGACTGGTGATAATTTAGATTATTTTAAAAAATACCATATTTCGTCAAAAATTTTTAAAGAATATTTAAAGGAAAATAAATGGATCTACCAAACATATGGCAAAGATGCAGGACCTTCTTTAAATTACATAAACCCTAAATATCAAGGTAAGTTTGGTATTATTGCTCCGTACTCAAAAGATTTTTGTAAATCATGTAACAGACTAAGAATTACATCAAGAGGTGATTTAAGACTTTGTCTGTTTGGAAATACTGGAATTAATTTAAGAAATCTATTGCAAAGGGATGATCAGTTAAATGAATTAAAAGATTTAATAACGAAACAAATGCAGTATAAAAAGGAATCTCATTATTTAGAGCTAGGTAATACTGGATCAACAACAAATTTATCAAAAACTGGAGGATAAATTGAAATTAAAAGTAATTAATCAAAATTTATTAAAAGATTGGGCTAAAGAAATTTTTAAAGATAATTCTTTTCATATGATTGATGTCTCTTCAAAAAAAGAAACATTCAGAAGAGCTTTGGCTTCAGGTAAAATTTTTGTTGGGAAAGAAGTTTTTAACCTAATTAAAAATAAGACAATGCCTAAAGGAGACCCTTTATCTTTAGCTGAGGTGGCGGCTGTATTGGGGGTAAAAAAAACAAGTGAATTAATTCCTTTATGTCACCCATTATCAATTGACCACACTGCGAGTAAAATAATAATGAATGAAGAGGATAACTCCTTAGAAGTATTTTGTGTTGTGTCTACTTATTCTAAAACTGGAGTAGAAATGGAAGCTATAATGGGTGTTAATGCAGCGCTAATTACAATTTATGATTTAAGCAAAATAGTAAACCCGAATCTAAAAATTGATAATATAAGATTGTTAATTAAAGAAGGTGGAAAAAGTGGTTTATGGAAAAATCCAGAAGGCATCCCTGAATTCTTAAAAGATTTATTTTAAAATGAAAGTTAAAGTAGAACTTTTTGGAGCAAGCAGAGATTTTAGCAAAAATAATATAATTGAATTAGATATTAATAATAATTCAACAATAAAAGATATTAGACATGAAATTATAAATTATCTTGAAAAAAATTTTCATGGAAATCAAAGTTATATAAAAATTGTTAATTCTTCTGCATTTTGTTCAGAGAAAGACAACATTGTTAGCGACAATTATAGAATAACAGAAAATGAAAAAATTGGTATTATACCTCCTATCGGAGGAGGTTAATGCTTCATACAAATATAATAGATATTAAAAAAAAAAAATTATCAATTAATGATGCTGAAAAATTTATTTCATCATCTAATTATGGTGCATCAATTTTTTTTACAGGAACTGTTAGAAATCAAAATAATGATAAAAATGTTATTGGCATAACTTATGATAGTCATGATATTCTTGTTTTAAAAAGTTTTAATGAGATTTACAATGAAACTGAAAAAAAACTTAATATTAAAAATAAAGCTGTTTTTATTGAACATGCAAAAGGTTACTTAAATCTTAAAGAAATCAGCATAATTATAGCAGTAGCCTGTAAACATAGAGATGAGGCGTACATATTATCTAGATACATAATTGAAGAGATTAAGAAAAGATCTCCTATTTGGAAAAAAGAACATTACACTAATAATCAAAGTAATTGGTTAAAAGGAAACCCATTAGTAAATGAAAAAATTTAAATATTCAGAAATTACCCCAGAAAATATTTACAAAAATAGACGAAAATTTATTAAAAATTTAGGTCTTGCAACAGGATCGATGCTTTTAAATCAACATTTAATCACCTCAGCGAATGCTAATGCAAAAAAAGAACATAAGAAACTGACTGAATACAGATATATAACAACTTATAATAATTATTACGAGTTTGGTACTGGTAAATCTGATCCAGTCGAAAGATCACAAAAATTCAAAACCAAACCTTGGGATATTACTATAGATGGTGAAGTAGAAAATCCAATTACGATTTCAATGGAGGAAATTATTGAAATGTTTCCATCAGAGGAAAGAATTTATAAATTGAGATGTGTTGAAGGATGGTCGATGGTAATTCCATGGAATGGGTTTCCATTAGGTAAAATATTAAAAAAAGTTTCACCTACAAATAAAGCAAAGTTTGTCAAATTTACATCAGTGCTAGATCCAGAGCAAATGATTGGACAAAGATTTCCAATTTTAGATTGGCCTTACAAGGAAGGTTTAAGAATTGATGAAGCTATGCACGATTTAACAATATTGGTTACTGGGTTATATGGAAAAAAATTACCTAACCAAAATGGAGCTCCTTTAAGATTAATGGTTCCGTGGAAATATGGATTCAAAAGTTCTAAAGCAATTGTAAATATAAAATTAGTAGAAAAAATGCCAACATCTTCTTGGATGAAAGCCTCTCCCAAGGAATATGGCTTTTATTCGAATGTAAATCCAAAGGTAGATCATCCTAGA
Source organism: uncultured Pelagibacteraceae bacterium (assembly GCA_902595795.1). Classification (GTDB taxonomy): domain Bacteria; phylum Pseudomonadota; class Alphaproteobacteria; order Pelagibacterales; family Pelagibacteraceae; genus Pelagibacter. The sequence continues at coordinate 33,353 of CACJRK010000008.1, read as the reverse complement.
TGGTCACAAGCTACTGAAAGAGTTATTGGTGAAGGTATAATAAGTCCAAGAATTCCAACAACTATGTTTAATGGTTATGGTGATGAGGTAGCAAATTTATATACTGGCATGGATTTAAAAAAATATTTTTAATGAAAAGCTTTTTAAAGCCTAGTATTTTCACATTAAGTTTAATTCCATTTATAATAATTACTTACAAAATTTTCTTAAACAAGCTGGGACCTGAACCTGTTAAAGAAATAACCCATTTTACTGGAGAATGGACATTAATTTTTATTTGTTTAACTTTATCAATGAGTCCACTGAAAAGATTTACTAATTTTAAATTTTGGATAAAAATTAGAAGGATATTGGGATTGTTTGTATTTTTTTATGCCACACTTCACTTGTTAACTTATATTGTTATTGATTACAGACTTGATTGGAGTCAAATAATAGATGATGTTGTCAAAAAAAAATATATTTTTGTAGGTTTTACCGCATGGCTTTTATTAGTTCCACTAGTATTAACCTCATCACAAAGAATGATGATTTTATTAAAAAAAAATTGGAATAAATTACATAAACTTATATATGTCATTGCTATCTTTGGATCACTTCATTTTATTTGGTTATCTAAAACAATTTTCTTTAAGCCATTAATATATTCATTAATAATTTTATTATTATTACTTTTAAGAATAAGATTTAAAAAAACTATTTAGCGTCTTGATCATTATCAACAACTAAACATATTTCTGATTTTGTTAAAAATCTCTTGCCTGTGCCGTTATCTAAAGAAAACATACCTCCAATTCCATTAACAGCATCTATTGTAAGATCTGTATGTTTCCATTTTTCATACTGATCCCCATTCATATAAAAAGGAACCCCACCAATTTCACCTAGTTTAACGTCATTATCACCAAGTGGAAATTCACCTTCTGGGAAACACATTGGCGCACTTCCATCACAACAACCTCCAGACTGATGGAACATTAATTTTTCTCCATACCTTTCTTGGAGCTGAGATAGAAGACTTAATGCTGATTTTGTTGCAGATACTTTCATTTTCAATGTCCGGCCCATGATTTAGAATCATGGGCCAGTATATATTATTGTTGATTAAAAGAAGCCTAATTTTTTCTCAGCATAAGAAACATGAAGATTCTTATTTTGTCTGTAATGATTAAGCATCATTTTATGAGTTTCTCTTCCAACTCCAGATTGTTTGTATCCTCCAAACGGTGAGTGAGCTGGATAAGCATGGTAACAATTTGTCCATACTATTCCTGCTTGTATTGCTCTACCCATTCTGTAAGCAATATTACCATTTCTTGTCCATACACCTGCACCTAAACCATAGAGAGTGTCGTTAGCAATTTCTAATGCTTCCGCCTCATCTTTAAATTTAATTACAGAAACAACTGGGCCGAAAATCTCTTCTTGAGAAATTCTCATGCTATTTTTTGCTTCAAAAATAGTAGGTTCAATATAATTTCCTTTTTCCAAACCACTATTTAATTTAGCAACATTACCACCAGCAAGAACATTGGCACCTTCTTTTTTTCCAATATCTAAGAAAGATTTTATCTTTTCCATTTGTTCTACTGAAGCTTGTGCTCCAATCATTGTTTCCATTTTTAAAGGATTGTCTTGCACAACTGCCTTTGTTCGAGCAATACATTTTTCCATGAATTTATCGTAAATAGATTCCTGAACTAATGCTCTACTAGGACAAGTACAAACTTCACCTTGGTTCAGATTAAACATTACAAAGCCTTCAACGCATTTATCTAAAAAGTCATCATCTTTATCCATAATGTCTTCAAAGAAAATGTTTGGAGATTTTCCGCCTAATTCCAAAGTTATAGGAATTATGTTTTGTGCTGCATACTGCATGATTAATCTTCCAGTTGTTGTTTCACCAGTGAAAGCTACTTTAGCAACTCTTTTTGAAGAGGCTAATGGTTTGCCGGCTTCTAATCCAAAACCACTTACAATATTAACGACACCAGGAGGTAATAAATCACCAATTAATTCCATCATTACCATAATAGAAGCTGGTGTTTGTTCTGCCGGTTTAAGTACTGAACAATTACCTGCTGCAAGTGCTGGCGCTAATTTCCAAGTTGCCATTAATAAAGGGAAGTTCCAAGGAACTATTTGACCAACAACACCTAGAGGCTCAGGAATATTATAAGAGTATTGAGAGTTACTTATTTCAGCAACCGATCCCTCTTCTGCTCTAATCACACCTGCAAAATATCTCCAATGATCTATTACAAGAGCTAAATCAGCAGCCATACATTCTCTGATTGGTTTACCGTTATCTAAACATTCAGCTACAGCCAACATATCTTTATTTTCTTCAATCTTGTCAGCTATTTTATTCAAAATATTAGATCTTGTTGTTATATCAGTTTTGCCCCATTCTTTAAAAGCTGCGTGTGCTGCATCTAATGCTGCCTCAACATCTTTTTCATTTGATCGTGCTACAGAACAGATTATCTCATTTGAAATTGGGCTCGGATTATCAAAATATTTGCCTGATAATGGCTCAACAAACTTTCCATTGATGTAATTTCCATATTTTGATTTGAATGGAAATTTAACATTTAGGTGAGATGTATCTAGTACTGAAGACACTTTTATTGCTTCTGCACTCATATTTTTAACCTCTCTCTTATTATTTATTTTTTTTAGCTTATTACTTTTTCTAGACTTTTTAGAACGCTTCTTAGTCGCAGACTTCTTGGTAACAACTTTTTTTTTCGTTCTTGTTTTTTTTCTAGAAGGTTTGACCAATTTAGATTTTTTTTTCTTGGTCTTTAGTTTTGCTATTTTCTTTTTTTTAATAGCCATTTTTAATTAAACTAATAAACTCACTTTAAGTCTATTTATAAATAATATAATTTTCTACTTTTAAGTGTATTATTACTATATCTTGTGCTTATCTATTTTGTGATTAATAATTTGTTTATGAATGAAAATCAAAAAAAAGAACTACAATCAGCAGCTTTTGAAAGATTGTTGAAACATTTGGATGAAAGAAAAGATGTTCAAAATATTGATCTAATGAACCTTGCTGGGTTTTGTAGAAATTGTTTATCAAGATGGTTTAGAGAAGAAGGTGAAAAAAATGGAGTAAGCATGTCAGACTTAGAAGCTAGAGAACATGTTTATGGAATGCCTTATTCTGAATGGAAAGAAAAATATCAAAAATAATTATTTTTCTTTTAATCTTGGGAATAATTCAACAAAATTACAAGGTTTATGATTAATATCTAATTGGTGTTTTAAAATTCCATCCCAAGCATCAGTAACACCCCCAGAAGATCCAGGTAATGCAAATATATATTTTCCATTGGATAAAACTGCGCAAGCTCTTGATTGTATAGACGATGTTCCAACTGTTTTAAGACTTATTGTTCTAAAAACCTCTCCAAAACCAGGTATGTGTTTGTCTGCAATTTCATCAATCGCTTCAGGAGTTATATCTCTACCAGTAAGACCTGTTCCTCCAGTCGTAATAATGACATCAATATCTTTTTTATTTGTCCATTCTTTTAAAATTTTTACAATATCTTCTTTATTGTCTTTACAAATTTTTCTATCAATTAATTTATGCTTAGCCTCTTTAATTTTTTTAACCAAGATTGCACCAGATTTATCATTATCAAATGTTCTTGTATCTGTTACAGTTAATAAAGCTATATTTACATCCATAATTTTAAAATGATTATATTACCAATTCTTTTCTTTGTAACTGCATTAATATACTCAAGTATTGGTTTTGGGGGAGGCTCAACATATCTTGCAATACTTTTAATTTGGGGTGTACCTTACACAATATTTCCCGTTATAGCTCTTGTATGTAATATTATTGTTGTATCTGGTAATTCTATTAATTTTATAAGATCTAAAAACATAAATTTTAATTTACTTTTTCCTTATTTAATTGGCTCTATTCCATTTGCATTTATTGGAGGATCAATAACAATTGAAAAAAGTTTATTTGAGATTTTATTATTTTGTGTTTTGTTAGTTGCAGGCATTTTTTTATTAATTGAGAGTAAATCTTTTGATAAAGAGAAAATTAAAATTAACCAAATACCAAGATTAATCTCAATTTCTATTGGATCGATAATTGGCTTTATGTCAGGGTTAGTAGGAATTGGTGGAGGAATTTTTTTAAGCCCCCTTCTATTTTTAATGAAAGCTGGGTATCCTATACATATAACTAGTAGTGCATCTTTGTTTATTTTAATCAATTCTATCTTTGGAATAGCTGGACAGCTTACAAAAGATCAGGTTTTAGATCAGGTTACTAACTTTTGGCCATTGTTTTTAACGGTGCTTATTGGAGGACAAATTGGTAGCTTATTAAACATTAAATTTTTATCGAACAAAATATTAGCTATACTAACTTCTTTTCTTGTAATTTTTGTCGCAATGAGAATGGGAATTAAACTTATAGCTTAATATTGAATAAATTTACTTTTAAGATATTTAGAGAATTATGAAAAATATTAAGCCTTTTGGTCCATCTATAGGAAAAACGAAAATTTCAAAGAAATTTTTAGATATCTTAAATAAAGAGATTGATAATAAAGTTTTAACAAAAAATAATGATTATAGTTCTAAATTAGCTAGTCAGATTAAAAAAGAAATTAAAATTTCAAATAATTTTATAAAAAAAAATTTAGAAAGAGAAATGAAAAAAAATATCAAAAATTTTCTTAAAAATGAAAAGATTAAAAAAGTTAAAGATATAAAGATATTAAATTTATGGGTAGTTAGTCAATTTAAAGATGAATATAACCCTATCCATTATCATGATGGAGATTTATCTGGCGTTGGTTATTTAAAGGTACCAAAAAATATGACTAAAAATAAATTTTTAAAAAACAAAAAAGATAAAACTAATGGCACAATTGATTTTATTAACGGACAAAGAGGTTTTTTGAGCAGAAGTATTTATAATATTGTGCCTAAAGAAAGAGACTTAATAATTTTTCCAAATTATTTAATGCATACTGCTTATCCATTTAATATTAATGCTGAAAGAAGATCTTTTTCTTTTAATGCTAAAATTATTTTAAAAAGATAGTTTACAAATATTTAATTATCATTTAAAAGGTAATTGCCGATTTGATCCTATTGCGGGCATAAACTGCTAAAATGGAAATCCCAAAATAATCAAATAAGCAAGGTGGTTGAACTGTATTGTGCGCCTAGCATAAAGCTAAAGCACTAAAAAAGTGAGGACATGATGAGCATTAATTTTTTTAAAGAAACAAGAATATTAGATGGTGGAATGGGCCAAGAGCTTTTAGCTCGTGGTATGAAACCAAATGGAACTTTATGGAGCGCAAACGCAATAGTAAACTCTGATTACCACAAGCTTTTGGAAGATACACATAAGGATTTTGTAAAAGCAGGAGCTGAGGTAATTGTTACAACTACTTTCACAACTAGAAGAAAGAGACTGAGAGAAAATAATATCGAGGACAAATTTGAATACCTTAATAAAAAAGCTGGTGAAATTGCTGTAAATGTAAAAAAAGAATTCCCTAATATTAAGATTGCTGGGGGTTTGCCTCCTCAAAATTTAACTTATGAAGAGGACAAAAGAAGTGAAAAAGAAATCATTAAAGATTTTAACGAACAAGCTAAATTATTAGATGAATACGTAGATTTTTATTATTTTGATGTCTGGAGCAGTATTAAAGAATTTAAATGTGGTATCGAAGCAATCAAAGAATTTAACAAGCCTTATTTAGTTGGAATTCATATTTCTGAGGGAACAAAGTTACCTAGTGGTGAAAAAATTTCAGAAATTAAAGATATACTTGATGATAATCTTTTGGGTGTAATGCTGTCATGTGTTTCTCCAGAAAATTATGAGTTAAATTTAGAAGAATTAAAAAAATTAGATGTCCCTTTTGGATTTAAATTAAATGGATTTAAAACCACTAAGCCTAAAAATGGTTATACAGCAAATTATTTGAAAACAAAAGGAAACCCCAATGAGTTTTTAGGTCACCGTATGGATTTTACACCAGAAAGAATTCATGAAATTGCAAATAAGTTTAAAGAACATGGGGCGACAATTATTGGTGGTTGTTGTGAAACTAGGCCATCGCATATAGAAGCAATGGCAAAAATTAAATAGTTTGTTTGTTTCCACCTTTTTTAACAAAGTATATACCAATGCAAACTGCAATTAAAGAAACTAAAACTTTTGTAGTAATTAATTCTTTTAAAAATATGTAACCTAAAATAGTTCCAAAAATTGGTATCAGATAAGAAACTTGAGATTGAAAAATTAATCCATTTGTAGTCAAAATTCTAAAACGTAACAACCAAGCAATACCAGTGGGAACAATTCCTAAATAAATCACTGATATAAGTGAATCTGTTCTTGGCATAGTTTGAAATGGCTGTTCAATTAAAAATGTTAATGGTAACAAAATAATTATTGCCCAAATTAAAATAGATCCAGTTACATTTTCATTTTTTTTCTTACTTATTTTTAATGTTAGCACCCCTCCTACTACATAACAAGTAGATCCAAGTAATATCAATAAAGCTGAAACAAAATTATTTTTATCTATTAAAAGATTATCAGAAAATAAAAAAACGATTCCAGAAAATCCTATTAAAATTCCAATAGTTTTTACTAAATTGAATTTTTCATTTTTTGTATAAAAATGAGCTAGCACTGTGGAGCTTAAAGGAGTAGTTGACATTAATATTGCTGCTAAATTGCTTTGAACAGATTTGACACCATAAGCGATTAAAAAAAATGGTGCTACTAAATTAATAAACCCAATCATTGCAAACCAATGCCAATCTTTAGAAAAAGCTTCAACTTTAATATTTTTAAAATAGCACAAAAGTAATACTGGAATTGCTCCAAAAAATACTCTTAGGAAAGCAATTGTAACTGGACCAAAAGAATAAGTTGCTATTTTAATATTAAAAAATGCAGAAGCCCATATGAGAGACAATAATGTTAATAAAAAGTAATCAATTAATTTTGGCTGTCTCATTCCGTTAGCTCTTTTATTTCACCAGAAGTTAATGCGATTAAATTTTCAAAATTTATTTCAAAAACTGCATTAGGATGCCCTGCAGCTGCAAAAATAGATGAAAATCTATTTAAGTTTTCATCAATAAAAATTTTTATTTTTATTAAATGTCCTGTTGGGGATACTCCACCGATTGTATATCCAGTAATTTTTTTAACATCATCCGGGCTGGCCATTGAAACATCTTTCTCATCTAAAATTTTTTTTAATTTATTTAATGAACATTTTTTGTCTCCAGAAACTAAACATAAAACAAAATTATCTCCTGCTTTAAAAAGTAAGCTTTTAACAATTGCTCCTACTTTGCAACCTAAAGCTGCAGCTGCCTCATTAGCTGTTCTGGCAGTTTGCTTTAAAACAATCACCTTAAGATCTGAGTTAAATTGTTTTAGTGATTTTTCTGCTCTTATAACTGGCTCTTTATTTAATATTGAATTCACAAGTTTAATAAATTAGTTATTTTAGTGACTAATTACACTACTTATGTGAAAATTGCATAGGTGTTATTTATTAAATAAGCAATATTTTTAGGGATTTTTTTGATAATTAGGCCCTACAAAATTACATAGGAGACAAAATGAGTGCAGCAAATGTTTTAAAATTTATAAAAGAAAAAGAAGCAGAATTTGTAGATTTAAGATTTACTGATCCGAGAGGAAAACTACAACATTTAACAATGGATGCATCAATAGTAGATGAAGATATGTTGAATGATGGTGTCTTTTTTGATGGTTCATCTATTGCGGGATGGAAAGCAATTAATGAATCTGACATGATTTTAAAACCTGATACAGCAAGAATGTTCATGGATCCTTTTACGTCTCATAATACTGTAGTTTTGTTTTGTGACATTCTAGATGCAATTAAAAAAGACCCTTATGAAAGAGATCCAAGAGGTGTTGCAAAAAAAGCTGAAGAATATTTAAAAGCTTCAGGTATTGGTGATAAAGCATTTTTTGGACCTGAACCTGAATTTTTTGTATTTGATGATGTGAGAATTAAAAATGAAATGAATGAGTGTGGATTTAAAATTGATAGTAAAGAAGGTCCTTACAACTCAGGTAAAGAATATGAAAATGGAAATATGGGACACAGACCTCAAATTAAAGGAGGTTATTTTCCAGTGCCACCTGTTGATAGTGAACAAGATATGCGTGGTGAATATCTAAAAAATTTAAAAGAAGTTGGTATTAAAGTTGAAAAACATCACCATGAAGTTGCTCCTAGTCAGCATGAACTTGGTATGTATTTTGGAACTTTAGTTAATCAAGCAGATAACGTTCAGTTATATAAATATGTTGTGCAAATGGTTACACATTCATTCGGAAAAACTGCAACATTTATGCCAAAACCAGTTGCTGGTGACAATGGCTCAGGTATGCACATACACCAATCTATTTGGAAAGGTGATACTCCGGTATTTTCAGGAGATGCTTATGCTGGTTTAAGTGAAACTGCTTTACATTATATTGGAGGAATTTTAAAACACGCTAAAGCAATTAATGCTTTTGCTAACTCAACAACAAATAGTTATAAAAGACTAATTCCAGGTTTTGAGGCTCCAGTTCTTCTTGCGTATTCAGCAAGAAATAGATCTGCTTCTTGCAGAATACCAATTACTTTAAGCAAAAAAGGTGCAAGATGTGAAATCAGATTCCCTGACGCTGCTGGAAACCCATATTTGACTTTTGCTGCAATGTTGATGGCGGGTCTTGATGGAATTAAAAATAAAATTCATCCAGGTGAATCTTTTGACAAAGACTTGTATGAGTTACCGCCAGAAGAAGTGAAAGCTATTCCAACTGTTTGTGGTTCTTTAAGAGAAGCAATGGAAAGTTTAGACAAAGACAGAGAGTTTTTAACTCAAGGTGGAGTATTTACTGATGATCAGATTGATGCTTACATTGCTCTAAAGTTTGAGGAAATACATAAATTTGAACATGCACCTCATCCTGTAGAGTTTGAGATGTATTACAGTAGTTAATAAACTTTATTACTGCCTAGTTGTTGCAACTGTATCTTTGTTAACACCTTTTTTAACTACGTAATCTTGTGTACCATTAGCTCCGGTTTCTACTTCTTTACGTAGTTCTTTAAAGAATGTTTTTTCCTTTAAAGAGTCTTTTAAGTTTTTAACTAGATTTTTAAATTCAAATTTATTCATAAAGAATCTATACAGTAGATATGCATAAAATGCAATACAGATATGCAGTGAATGGGATAATACAACTTATGATGTTTTAAAGGACTCTCCACATCCACAACGTTCAGTTTCATTTGGATTATTAAAAACAAATGATGATGATAATTCCTCTTTTTTATAATCCATTTCAGTTCCTATCAGGTACATAATTGCAGCAGAATCAACGAATACTTTCACACCCTTGTCTTCAATAACCTCATCGTTGGGGTTTAAATCTTTTGTATACTCCATTACATAAGACATTCCTGCACAACCTCCAGATTTTACTGATACTCTAACACCAATAGAATCTTTTTCAGCATTAGTCATTATCTCTTTTATTCTTGAGGCCGCGTTATCACTTAATCTAATTATTGGGTTCATTACAAATTTAACTCCAATTTAGCTGCTTCCGACATCATATCTTTGTTCCAAGGTGGATCCCAAACTAACTCAAGATCAACATCCTCAATACCCTCAACTTGCATTATACCATCTTTCACTTCTTTAGGTAAACTTTCTGCTACTGGACAATTTGGTGTTGTTAAAGTCATTTTAATTTTAGCAAACTTTTCATTCTCAACCTTAATATCATAAATTAATCCTAATTCGTAGATATTTACAGGTATCTCTGGGTCATAAATTTTTCTAATTTCTTCAATTATCTGTTCTTTTTTTGACATAATTTAATTTTCTGTTTTTACCTCTTCTTTTTTTTCATCAAAAGCAGAAACCATAGTGTGCCAAGATAAAGTTGCGCATTTAACTCTCATTGGGTATTGCTTAACACCAGACAAACACATTAGTTTAGTTTTTTCATCTTCGCTCAAATACTTAGATTTTAATTCTGGATTTTCTTTAATCATACCCAAAAAATCTTCAACTATTTCTTTAGCCTCATGCTCATTTTTTCCTTTAATCAAATCAGTCATTATAGAAGCTGAAGCCATTGAGATAGCACAACCGCTCCCTTCAAACGATGCATCTTCTACAATTTTTTGACCATTTAGTTTTAAATAAACATGAACATTATCACCACAAAGAGGGTTATTACCTTTGGCATCTTTATTAAAATCTTCTGTCTTTCTAAGATTTCTAGGGTTTTTACCGTGTTCTAATATAATTTCTTGATAAAGTTCTTTTAAATTCATTATAAATTAAATATTTTTTTACAGTTATTTATCGATTCATTCAGCTGATCTAAATCTTCTTTTGTGTTATAAATACCAACAGATGCTCTTGCACTTGCAGGAATATTTAATTTGTCATGCAAAATTTGACAGCAATGATGTCCTGCTCTTATTGCAACCCCATCTTCGTCTAATATTGTTGCTATATCATGCGGATGAACTCCTTCTATAGTGAATGATAACACTCCTCCTTTATTTTTTGGATTTCCAATAAGTTTGACTGAATTATTTTTTTGTAATAGCTCTTGTCCATATTCAACTAAGTCAGCTTCATGTTTCATAACATTTTCGATACCAATACTTTCTAAAAATTTTATTGATTGATTAAAAGCAATTACTTGAGCTGTGGCCATAGTCCCTGCCTCGTACTTATTGGGCAATTCACCATAGGAAATTCTGTCTTTTTTGACTTCACTTATCATTCCGCCTCCACCTTGATATGGAGGCAATTCCTCTAACCACTTTTTCTTACCGTACAAAACTCCTAAACCTGTAGGTCCGTACATTTTGTGACAAGAAATAGCATAAAAATCGCAATCTAAATCTTGCATATCTAATTTTAAATGTGGCGCTCCTTGACATCCGTCTACTACTACAATTATGCCTTTTGAGTGTGCAAGCTGAGTTATTTCTTTTAAAGGCAAAATTGCGCCTGTTACATTAGATAAATGAGTAATTGAAATTAATTTTGTTTTTGGGGTTATTTTTTTTTCAATTTCTTCAAGAGTAATCTCACCTTCTTCGTTTATTTCTGCAAAATTAATTTTTATATTTTTTGATTTTCTTAAAAAATGCCATGGCACATAATTTGAATGATGCTCAAGTTCTGTAATCAATACTTCGTCACCTTCCTGTAAAAAACTTTGGCCCAATGTATTAGCAACTAAATTTAATGCCTCAGTAGCACCTTTTGTAAAAACAATTTCATTTTTATCTTTAGCGTTAATATATTTTTGAACAGAAGTTCTTGTATTTTCGTATAAATTAGTAGCAGCAACCGCAAGATAATGAACACTTCTTCCAACGTTAGAAAATTGTTTAGTATAAAATTCATTAATCCTATCTACAACTATCTTTGGTTTTTGTGATGAATTTGCACTATCTAAATATACTAAATCGTTATTATGAATTTTTTCATCAAAAATTGGAAATTCTTTTTTTATCTGATCAATATTCATTCTTTAATTCCAATCATATTTTTTATTAAGTTTTTTATTTCCGAGTCTGTAATTTTTTCTACAACATCAAGTAAGAAACCATTTATTAATAATTCTCTTGATTGCTGATAACTTAAACCTCTAGACATTAAATAAAATATAGAGTTATCATTTAAACTACCTGAAGCTGAACCATGCGAACATTTAACGTCATCTGCATAAATTTCTAGTTCTGGCTTGGCATTAAACTCCGATTCTTTATTTAATAATATTGCTTTGCTCAATTGGTATCCATCAGTTTTCTGAGCATCTGAATTTACAAATATTTTTCCTTGATACACTGCTTTAGAACTTTCATCTAAAACACTTTTAATTAGTTGATAACTTTTTGTATTTTCAGTTAGATGATTTATTATTGATCTGATTTCGTGATGTTTATCATTATTCAATGAAAAAACACCATTTACAAAAGCTGATGCATAAACTCCATTTAAATTACAATTTATCTCATTTTTTGAAAAATTTGATCCTGAGGATAAAATAAATGTTTCAGAAATACTGTTCTTATCTTGATCAATATTGTTAAAAGAATATTTAATATTTTTATTATCAAATTTATCTACTTTATAGTTTTTTAAAACTGCATTTTCCTTTAATTCAAAGTTATAAAATATATTTAAAAAATTTTTTTCAGATGTGTCATTAAATAAATCAATTAATCTTAACGAACTATCTTTATCTAGTTCAAAATTAAGTCTCAAATTTATATTTTTAGACCAAATTTTTGAATTTGTTGTATGATAGATAATAAGAGGTTTTACTAATTGATAACCTTTTTTTACCAATATTTTAAAACATTTATTAGTAAAGGCATTATTCAAGTCAGATAATGAATTGCTATTTTTAAATTCATTTATAGTTTCTGATTGATCAATTATTTCTATTTGATTTTTTTTCTCATATTCAAAATCAATTTTTTCAATTCTACCATTTATAAAAACTATTTTATTATGCTCTAATCCATCTACAAATACAGATGTATCGACTTTATTAGTAGATGCTTGATCATTATAAAAACTAAGTTCTCCAATATTATTTTTTATTATTTGATTAAGATCTGAAAATTTCCAATCTTCTTCTTTTCTGTTTGGAAAACCTTTGACTATAAAATTGTCCAAACAAAATTTTTTTATTTCGATATCTTTTTGAGATAAACTTAAATTTTTTATACTATTGTCAAAATCTTTTTGTAATTGTTCTTTCATTTAATTAAAATTTCCATATCCTTTTTTTTCTAATTCTAAAGCTAAATCTGGACCACCAGATTTTACAATTTTTCCATTCATCAAAACGTGAACAAAGTCAGGTTTTATATAATCAAGTAATCTTTGATAGTGAGTAATAATTAAAAATGAATTGTTTTTATCTCTCAATGTATTAACTCCATCTGCAACAATTTTTAAAGCGTCAATATCTAAACCTGAGTCTGTTTCGTCTAAGATAGATAGTTTTGGAGCTAGCAACGACATCTGTAAAATTTCATTTTTCTTTTTTTCTCCTCCAGAAAAACCAACATTTAATTGTCTATTTAATTTTTCCTCATCAAATTTTAATTCTTTGGATTTTCTTTTTACCAATTTAAGGAATTCAATAGCATCAAGTTCTTTCTCGCCTCTAGCTTTTCTCACAGCATTCAAAGAAGTTTTTAAAAATATATTAGTATTAACCCCTGGAATTTCTAAAGGATATTGAAATGCTAAGAATATACCTTTATGAGCTCTTTCTTCTGTTTCAAGTTCAAATAAATCTTTTTCTTCAAAGAGAACTTCTCCTGATACTTCATATCCTTTTTTTCCAGACAGAATGTTTGATAATGTACTTTTGCCAGATCCATTGGGACCCATAATCGCATGAACCTCACCAGGATTTATGTCTAACGAAAATCCATTTAAAATAGACTTGTTATCAATTGATGCATTTAAATTGTTTATTTTGAGCATTAACCTACACTTCCTTCAAGACTGATACCTACAAGTTTTTGAGCTTCTACAGCAAATTCCATAGGCAATTGTTGCAATACTTCCTTACAAAAACCGTTAACAATCAGGCCAACAGCTTCCTCTGGATTTAATCCTCTTTGTTGACAATAGTGTAGCTGCTCTTCACTAATCTTAGATGTAGTTGCCTCATGGGCAATATTGGACTCCGAATTTTTATTTTTTATATAAGGAATAGTGTGAGCTCCACATTTGTTGCCCATTAATAAAGAGTCACACTGAGTATAATTAGTTGAATTTTTGGCTTTTGATGAAATATCAACTAAACCTCTATAAGTCATATCTGAATTACCAGCTGATATTCCTTTAGAAATTATTTTACTTTTAGTATTTTTACCAAGATGGATCATTTTAGTACCTGTGTCAGCTTTTTGATAATTGTTAGTAATAGCTATTGAATAGAACTCACCAACAGAATTATCTCCTTTAAGAATACAACTAGGATACTTCCAGGTTATTGCCGAACCTGTTTCAACTTGTGTCCATGAAATTTTTGAATTTTTTCCTTTGCATAATCCTCTTTTTGTAACAAAATTATAAATTCCACCTTTTCCATCTTTGTCCCCTGGATACCAATTTTGAACAGTTGAATATTTTATTTCTGCATCATCTAATGCTACTAATTCCACATTTGCAGCATGTAATTGATTTTCGTCTCTCATTGGAGCCGTACATCCTTCTAGATAACTAACGTAACTACCTTTATCAGCTATAATTAAGGTTCTTTCAAATTGACCTGTATTTGACGCATTAATTCTAAAATATGTTGATAATTCCATTGGACATCTAACACCTTCTGGTATGTAAACAAAAGATCCATCAGTGAAAACTGCTGAATTCAATGTTGCAAAAAAATGATCACTTGTTGGAATTACAGATCCCAAATATTTTTTAACCAATTTGGGATGATTTTGAATTGCTTCTGATATTGGGCAAAATATAATTCCTTGTTTCGTTAATTCATCTTTAAAAGTAGTAGCTACAGAAACTGAATCAAAAACAGCATCAACAGCTATTCCATTTAATCTCGCTTGCTCTTGCAAAGGAATTCCAAGTTTTTTATAAGTTTCTAAAAGTTTAGGATCCAATTCATCTAAGCTCTTTGGCTTATCTTTCATACTTTTGGGAGCAGAGTAATAATATAAATCTTGATAGTCTATTTTTGGAAATTTAGGTTTCTGCCAATCTGGTTCTTTTAATACTTTAAATCTTTCAAAAGCTTTTAATCTGAATTCAAGCATCCATGCAGGTTCTTTTTTAATATTAGAAATAAATTTAATAACATCTTCATTCAAACCTTTTGGGGCTTGAATATTTTCTATATCTGTTGAAAAACCATATTTATAGTCTTTTAAATTATTTATTTCTTTTTGTCTGTTATCCATTCTAAACTCTTGTATCTTTGTTGTTATTTAATAAATCTTTTAAGCTTTTATTTTCAAAGAATGTATTTATGTGTATCTCTAATTCATCCCATAGATTATGAGTAATACACTTTGTGGCTTTACCGTTGCATCCTTTTTTAGATTCTTTTTTGCATTGAACAGTTTTTACTTTTTCATCTACTGCATGAAAGATATTTGTTAATTTAATATCGTTAGGGTTTTTATTAAGAACATATCCTCCTTGAGTTCCTCTAATACTTTTAACAATTTCGTTTTTTTTTAATTTAGAAAAAATTTGTTCTAAGTAATCTAAAGATATACCTTGTCTTAACGATATATCTCTTAGTGATACTGGATTGATATTGTCAAACCTAGCTAAATCCACTAATGCCATTACAGCATATCTGCCTTTTGATGTAAGTTTCATATTTTACCCTAAAATTGTGGGTTTTTATACATACCTGACCAAAATGGTCAAGTTTAGAGTTTAAAAAAAAACTCACATATTGTCGCTGACTTGTGATAAACGTACATTTTTTTTGAGAATAATAATCAATATCGCTTTATGGATAATAAGATTTTAGAAATATTTATACCTGGTCCTGCGGGAAGACTAGAGGCTAAATATTATAAAAGTAAAAAAAATACATCTCCAATTGCTTTAGTATTGCAACCACATCCTCAATATGGAGGAACTATGAATAATAAAGTAGTAGTAGATACTTTTCATACTTTTATGGATAATGATTTTTCAGTATGCAGAGTTAATTTTAGGGGAGTTGGTAAAAGCGATGGAGAATTTGATAATGGTCAAGGTGAGCTTGCTGATGCAGCAGCAGCATTAGATTGGTTAGAAAGAGAAAATTTTGATAATTCACAATGTTGGGTATCTGGATTTTCTTTTGGATCATTAATTGCTATGCAATTGTTAATGAGAAGACCAGAGATAAATAGATTTATAGCAATATCACCTCAACCAAATGTTTATGATTTTTCTTTTCTATCACCGTGTCCAACTTCAGGTTTAATGATTTATGGCAAAAAGGATGAGTTGGTTCCCTTAGAATATATAACCGAACTAAATAAAAGGTTAAGTGCACAAAAAGGAATCAAAGTAGAATTTCAATCAATTTCAGATGCAAACCATTTTTTTTCTAAAACTGAAGAGACTTTAGTTAAAAATCTTGATAAATATATTAAAAAAGAAACTGCACTATATTAAAAATTTTCTTCTAATTTTCCACCAACTGTAAATCCTTTACATCCAGTTGTTGTACTATAAGAAATTGGTAAATTCAAAAATGATCTTATAGCTAAAAATGCAAATGCTTGAGATTCTATGTAGTCACCTTTTAAATTATAATTATCTATATTTTCTAAATTAATTTTATTAGCACTTGATAAATAATTTTTTATAAATTTAATTAAATTACTATTTTTTCTACCGCCACCACAAACAAAAAATAAAGTATTTTCTTTTGGACTAATATGTTCTAATCCTTTTGCGATCAAATATGCTGTGAAATTTGTTATTGTAGCACAACCGTCCTCTAAAGATAAACCCCTTGCAAAAGATACGTCAAAATTTTTAATGTCCATTGACTGAGAATATGATTTGATTTTAAAATTATCTATTGCTTGATTTAAAATTAAATGATCAACTTTACCTGCTTTAGCTATTTCACCATTTTTATCAAATTTTTTATTGGAATTATTTCTTACCCATTCATCTATTAAACAATTTCCAGGACCTATATCAAAAGCAGAAAGATCATTTTGAATTTTATCAGAAAAATTAATAACTTTTGTTGCATTAGCTATACCTCCTATGTTTAAGAAACCTATGGGAAATTTAATATTATAATTTTGATATATTTTTTTTGATAAAATATAATGAAAAATTGGAGTTAATGGTGCACCTTGACCATTATTTTGAATATCTGCTTGTCTAAAATCATATATGACTTTTTTTTTTAATAATTGAGATAATAATTTTCCATCTCCTAATTGATTTGTAATTTTTTCATTTGGTTTATGTAATATTGTTTGACCATGGAATCCTATAAGATCAACTGGATCTCTATATTTTTTTAATGATTGGATAACTGCATCTGCATGAAAAAGAGTTAAATTTCGCTCTAATTCTCTTATTTTTTCTGAATTTTGTAAAATATCGTTCTTAGTTAAGATTAAATCTCTTAATCTAACTAACTCATCCTGAAGTTTTTTATCATACTCATAATAATCATCAAATATGTTTGAAAACTCCTGATATCCATCAGAACTAATTATAGATAAATCAACGCCATCCATGGATGTTCCACTCATTAATCCAATTGCAATATATAATTTTTTTTTCATTGATATGCTTTTTTAAAAAAATTTGTATATTGTGACTATAAGCTTATGAATAAATTTTTAAAAGAATTTAAAGATAGAGGTTTTTTCTATCAATGCACCAGTGAAGAAGAATTGTCTAGACATTTAGATAAAGAAAAAATTAAAGGTTATATAGGTTTTGACTGCACAGCTGAAAGCTTGCATGTCGGCAGCTTATTGCAAATAATGTGTTTACGATTACTTCAAAAAAATGGACATCGACCAATAGTTTTACTTGGTGGAGGAACTACAAGAATTGGAGATCCATCTGGTAAAGATAAAACTAGAAAAATACTTAGTGAAGAAGAAATTGAAAAAAATATTAAAAATATAAAAAATATTTTAAAAAAGTTTTTAGACAACGACGATCCAGACACAAAACCAATATTTGTAAATAATTATACTTGGCTTAAAAATTTAAATTATATTTCATTTTTAAGAGATATAGGAAAACACTTTACAATAAATAGAATGCTGACATTTGATAGTGTAAAATTAAGATTAGATAGAGAACAATCTCTGAGCTACATGGAGTTCAACTATATGATTTTGCAAGCATATGATTTTCTTGAATTAAATAAAAAAGAAAATTGTGTTTTACAAATTGGTGGTTCAGATCAATGGGGAAATATTGTTAATGGTGTGGAGCTTATTAAAAGATATTCTAATAATCAAACCTTTGGTTTGACTACACCATTAATTACATTGGCTACTGGTGCCAAGATGGGAAAAACTGAAAATGGAGCTATCTGGTTAGATGAAAAATACTTATCGGCTTACGATTATTGGCAGTTTTGGAGAAATATTGATGATAGAGATGTAATTAAATTTTTAAAAATGTTTACTGAAATTGAAATTGAGGAAATAGATTCAATTCAAAATAAAAATATTAATGAATTAAAAATACTTCTTGCTAACAAAACTACGGAGATGCTACATGGAAAAAATGCTGCTAAAAATTCTGAAAAAGCAGCAAAAGAAGCCTTTTCTGGGAACACATTGGGTTCAAGCTTACCAAAAGTAATTATTGAGTCTAAAAAAATAGAAGAAAAAATAAATATTATAGATCTTGTTTTGCTATCTAAATTAGAAAACTCTAAAAGTGAAATAAGAAGACTTATTAAAGGCAATGCTATAAAAATAAATGACAATATTGTTTCTGATGAGAAATTTGAAATTGCTAAAAATTTGTTTAAAGAAAATTACCTTAAACTTTCACTTGGAAAAAAAAGGCATATTAAAATAGAATTAAATTAGTTTTTTTTTAATTTTTCTAAAGTTCTAGTAATAAATCTTGGTGTTAAAGTTTTTACAGGATTTACCGTTGTTTCTAAGTTTTTAGGAGGTCCTTTAATTTTAAAGCTAACACCAAACACACCATCTCCCACCTTCTTTCCAATCAATAAATCTCCTATCAAAGGTATTGAGGCAATAGATCTATTGATTGTTGTAGCTGGAACTAATGTGCCCCTTAAGCTAATTAATTTATCCTTCTCAAGGTATCCTTCTAATAAAATAGATATTGCTGGGCCAATTGCATACAGCTCTTGAATTTTCATAAGTTTATTTTGATTTGTAAAATTCATTTCAAAATCTGTAAATCTAATCCCCTCTCCTGTAAGCAAGTCTGCTATTCCTTGAAGAGATGCAAGGGCTAGTAGCTTGGCTAAAGCTGGAATTTCTTTAACTTTAAAATTATCAATTACTAACTTAGATGTTGAAACTCCATCTTTTTTTGAAGAATAGAAATCTAACAATCCTTCTTTACCATCCTTAAAACCTTTAATGAACTTATATCTATTTACCAAAGGTTTTGCCCTTGATGAAAAAAGAGTTGTAATTTTTTCACCTTGCTTGTTTGTTCTAATTGTAAATTTCATATTTTGTGAATTATTAAAAAAGGCTAAAATATCTGCGTCTACTATATTATTGTTATTAATTTTTAACCTGCCTTTTAGGTCCTTAACAAAGGATATCTTGTCAATATAAACTTCTTTAAAATTTAGGTCTACAATTAAGTTATTTTCAAAAAAATTTTTTTCTTTTTCATCATCTGCATCTAGTAAATTTGAAATTAAAGAATTTGCATTAAAAGAATTACCAAAAATTTTATAATCGTTCTCTCCTACTTTTTTTATATTGTAATTGTTTTTTTTGTTCTCAGTATCAACATAATTAAAATTTGCTTGATCTATTTTTATAATTTGGTTGGAATCATTTAATGATAAATTTTTAATTTTAATATTATTGTTTTTTTCTTTAATAATAAAACTTTCTATATTTAAATTCTTATTATCTTTTAGGTTTCCTTGAATTTGAAGGCTCATTTTACTATCATCTCTTTTGTTATAATTAATATTATCAATTTTAAATTTTGTATTTTTTATATTTAATTCTGTGTTAAAAATTATTTGTTTTTTCTTTTTTTCAAAAAAATAGTCTATTTCCTCAAAATCTTTATCAATTTTAAATTTTCCAGAACCAAATAAAGATAAAATATTATTATTATAATTAATTTTTAATTTTTGATTATTAAAATTAATTTGTTTGTTTATTTTAGGAAAGAAATTTTTTAAAAAATCTTGTGTTTTTAAATTGATATTATTTAAAAACAATTCTGTATTAATACTAAAATCTTTATCTTTTTTATTTATTAAATATTTTATTTGATCTACTTCATTTTCAATTAATTGAATTTCGCCTTCACCTTTAACTGATAAATTATAATCTTTATAATTCAGATTTAGTTTATGATTATTTAGTAAAATAAATTCATTTATATCTTGTAAATAATTTTGCAATATATCTTTTTTTTTATATTTTAGCTGATTAATATTTATATCGGAATTTAAAATAATATTTTTAACTTTAAATTTTTTATCTATTTCGAAAGAAAACTTATTGTCTGTTTTAAATTTAATATCATCGATAATTATATTTTTAAAATTTAAATTTAGTAATTTTAATATATTTAAATTTAAATTTGATGGATTATTTTTAACAACACCATCAATTATATAATTGTTTTTTTTCTTTTTTATATTTATTTTTTTGGAGATAAAATTTACTTTTTCTACTTTAAATTTTATTTCATTTAATAAAAAATTATTTTTTTTAATGTTGAAATTAAAATTTAAGTTGTTGAATTTGGCCTTATTTAAAAAATTAATATTTGCATCCTTTATCAATCCTTTAATTTCATAATCATCTTTAATTTTTCCATTTTCGTCAAAATTCAAACCTAAATCTAAAATAATATGACCTTTTTTTATAATTTTTTCTAATATAAATAATTCAGGTCTATTGTTTGTTACTCGAATCAATTTAATCAAATTATTTAACTTTATAGATCTTGTAGATACTTCAATATTTGATGATCTAATCTTATTTATTATTAATGAATTAAGTGAAACTTGAGTTTTTATACTTTCTAACGCTAAAGGTTTTTTTGAAATATAGACTGTGGCGCCAACTGTTTTTGCAAAAATTTTAAAATTTAAAGGATCTAGAGTGAATTTAATTTTTTTTAAATCTATCTCTATATTTTTATTTATTTCTGAAATTCTATTTTTAATTTGATTATTGAATCTTTCTGTCTCTATACCTACTAAGCTAAGGTATGCTATTAAAATAATCAATAATAACAGAAGTAAACTAGAATATTTTAAAATATTTTTTTTCATTTTATTTTATAAAGTGACTGTTCCAAAAATTCATCGATATCGCCATCTAATATTTTATCTGGACTTGTGCTTTCAAAACTAGTTCTATTATCTTTTACAAGTCGATATGGTTGTAAAATATATGATCTAATTTGATGACCCCATCCTATTTCTGATTTTGAACTTTCAATATTTTGATTTTCTTGTTCTCTTTTTTTAATTTCGAAATCATATAATCTTGCTTTTAGCATATTCAAACATGTTTCTTTATTTTTATGTTGAGATCTTTCATTTTGACACTGGACGACAATTTTTGAAGGAATATGAGTTATTCTTACGGCACTATCTGTAGTATTAACATGTTGTCCACCTGCTCCACTAGATCGATATGTATCTATTCTCAAATCTTTTTCCAAAATCTCTATGTTAATATTTTCATCAACGACCGGATATACCCAAACACTTGCAAAACTTGTATGTCTTCTTGCTCCTGAATCAAATGGAGATATTCTTACAAGTCTGTGAATTCCGGATTCTTTATTAAGCCATCCAAATACATAGTCTCCATCTATTCTAATTGTTGCGGATTTAATCCCCGCTTCATCTCCTCTGTGCTCACTAATTAAGCTTGATTTAAAATTTTTTTTATCTGACCATTTTAAGTACATCCTTCTAAGCATATCTGCCCAATCCTGACTTTCAGTTCCACCTGCTCCAGCATGAATTTCAATGTAACAATCTAATGAGTCAGCTTCATTAGACAAAAAACATTTTATTTCATTTTTTTTAACCTCATTCTTTAGATCCTTAATATTATGTAATATTTCTTTTTGAACTAATAAATTATCTTCCTCTAAAGCTAAATCAGTTAAATCGTCTAAATCTTTTAGTTTTTCAACAGAATTTTTAAATGAAGTAACTAAATCGTCGTAAAATTTTTTTTCTTTAATTACTTTTTGAGAATTATTTTTGTCTTGCCAAAAATTGGCTTCTAACATTTGCGAATTTAAAGATTTTAGTTTTGATTGAATTTTATTCTTTTCAAAGATACTCCTTAATTCTTTGATTTATTCTCAACACCTCATCTTTTAAATTTTGATAACTATTATCCATTAATAAAACTTTAATATATTATTTGTATCTAATCTATCTGAATTTGAATAAAGAATTTTGCCTTTAACTAAGTTTTCTTTTTTAAATACCTCAATAATTGTATTTTTTGATGTGAATTTTGCTTTTTGACCAGTTAAAGGATCAACCACCATCATTATTGTATCTTTGGCAGCTTTAAACGGTCTTGCATCATATTTTTTAACAGAATCTTTAATAAAACTTTTGAAAATTGGTAAAGCTGTTTTAGAACCAGTTTCGTATTTTCCTAGGGGAGTTGGGTTATCTGAACCAACATAAACACCCACTAGAAGATTTGATGTAAATCCAATAAACCAAGTATCAGTATTTTTATTTGTTGTTCCAGTTTTACCAGCTATGTTTAGTTTTAAATCTTTCAATTTTTTAGCTGTTCCTCTTTTAACAACACCCTCTAATATTGATGTCATTTGATAAGCTGTTTCAGCAGAAAAGATTTGCTTATATTTATTTTTGATTTCAGGAAAATCTGATCCCAAGTATGAAATTTCATCACAATTAATACATTTTCTTTTATCATTATTATAAATTGTATTTCCTTCACTGTCTTGAATTCTATCTATCAATATAGGATCAACTAGCTTTCCTCCATTTATAAAAACTGAATATGCTGATGTAAGTCTTAATAATGTTGTTTCGGCTGAGCCAAGTGAAATAGAAAGAAGTTCTTCAGGGTTTTCATATATTTTAAGTTGTTTAGAAAAATTTATAATTTTTTCTAAACCCAGTTTTTTAGCAATCCTAACTGTCATTAAATTTCTAGATTTTTCTAAACCTACCCTTAAAGTAGATGGTCCATAAAATTTTTTTCCATAGTTTTCGGGTTTCCACATTTTTAAATCCTCCCCTTGATCTAAAACTAAAGGAGCATCCAAAACTAAAGTGGTAGGTGAGAAATTATTTTCTAAAGCTAGCGCATAAACAAATGGCTTAAAAGCTGATCCTGGTTGTCTTTTGGCTTGAGTTGCTCTATTAAATTCACTTTGTTTAAAACTAAAACCACCAGATAATGCTAATACTCTACCTGTAAATGGATCCATTACAACAATTCCACCATTTACTTTAGGCAATTGTTGCAAACTATAAAAATTTTCTTTAACTTTTTTTACATAGATTATAT
The DNA here is from genome assembly GCA_902595795.1 of uncultured Pelagibacteraceae bacterium. GTDB lineage: Bacteria > Pseudomonadota > Alphaproteobacteria > Pelagibacterales > Pelagibacteraceae > Pelagibacter. Next base: position 9,996 of record CACJRK010000008.1, on the reverse strand, counting down.
CTCCAGTTTTTAATAAATTTATAAATTCTTTCTTTGTCCAAGATATACTTTTGTATTCTATAATGCCCTTTTCATTTTGTTCAGTCTCTATTTCTACCGAAAATTTATTTATTTTTTTAACTATTGCTAATTTCCATCTAATTGAATTTTCTAATTTATATTTATCTAAATCTTTTTTCCATTCAGAATTATAAACTTTATTAGTTAATGGACCTCTCCATCCATTTCTTCTATCATATGCTATCAATCCATCTCTTAAAGATTTTGTAGCTATTGTTTGCAAATTCAAATCGATAGGTGTATTTATATTTAATCCTTGTTTATAAACTTTGTCATAACTCAAAGTTTCAATTACATCCTTTCTTACATCTTCAATGTAATACTGAGCATCTTCTAAATAAATTTTTTTTGTTTTTTTTAATTTTATTTCTTCTTTTTCAAGTTTTTGATACCATTCAGATGTCAAATAATTATTATCTAATAAATTTTTTAAAACCAAATTTCTTCTAAATTTAGCTAATTTTTTGTCTTTATAAGGATTATATCTACTTGGTGCTTTTGGCAAAGCTGCTAATAAAGCAGCTTCTGAATAATTTAAATCTCTTATAGATTTATCAAAATATTCTAAGCTTGCAGCAGCAACTCCATAAGCACCACTTCCTAAATAAATTTGATTAAGATAAAGCTCTAATATTCTCTCTTTGGATAAAGCTCTCTCAATTCTAAAGGCTAAAATTGCTTCCTTTATTTTTCTATTCAAGCTTACTTCGTTTGTTAATAAAAAGTTTTTAGCTACTTGTTGTGTAATAGTAGATGCACCTTCTAGTCTTTTAGATGATATTAAATTTGAAATATTATTTATTACTGCTCTAATAACACCTCTAGCATCTACTCCTGGGTGTGAAAAAAAATTTTTATCTTCTGCAGATAAAAAAGCGTTAATTACATTTTTTGGTATAGAATTGAAAGGAACAAAAATTCTTTTTTGTTGAGAAAAATCTGATACTAATTCACCATTACCTGAGTAAACCTTGCTTGAAACAGAGGGTTTATAATTTTTTAAAAATTTATAATCAGGAAGGTCATTTGAATATACCCATAACACACTAAACATCAAAACTCCTGATAAAAGAATAAAAGATGAGGCTAAAATAAAGATATTCTTAATAAATTTGTTCATTTTAATATCATTATATCTTGGAATTTGTTAAAGATATGGCAAAAGAATTAAACAAAATTTATAAAAAAAATACTTAATGAAAATAAAAATCACAAAACTATGGAAAAAAATTTATATATCGATGCATCGCATCCTAATGAAACTAGAGTTGTTCTTAAATCAGGCGAAAACATTGAAGATTACGAATACGAAGGTTTAAAGAATAACTTAATCAAAAATAATATCTATTTGGGCAAAGTAAGTAGAATTGAACCTTCATTACAGGCTGCTTTTGTTGATTTTGGAAGAGAAAAACATGGGTTTCTATCATTTAATGATATTCAGTCAGACTATTATCAAATTCCAAAAGCAGATTTAGAAAAAATAAAAGAGGAAGAAAAAAAAGCTAGAGAAGAACTTTCCAAAGAAGTTGAGGCCAAAGAGGAAGAAAATATTGCTGAAGGAAAATTAGAAATAGATGATCCTATTGAAAAAGAAATTAATGATCAATTAGATGAGGACTCTAGTGGCAAAGAAAATGCTATCTCTAAAGAAACCTCATTAGATGAAAAAGAAAAAAAAAGGGAACATAGGTTTAAATTTAAAAGATATAAAATTCAGGAAGTAATTAAACCTAATCAAGTAATTCTTGTACAAGTTAATAAAGATGAAAGAGGTCAAAAAGGTGCTGCTTTAAGCACTTTTATTTCAATTGCAGGAAAATATATAGTTTTAATGCCTAATACTCCTAAAGGGGGTGGTATTTCTAGAAAAATATTTAATCCAACTGATAGAAAAAAAATCAGAGCGATTTTAAATGAAATAGAAATACCTAAAGAGATGGGTTTAATAGTTAGAACTGCTGGAAGTAATAAAACAAAAAATGAAATAAAAAATGATTTAACAACTTTGATTAACACTTGGGGTCAAATAAAAGTAAATGCAATAAACTCTATTGCTCCTTCTTTAATACATCAAGAAAGTGAAATAATTAAAAGGACTCTAAGAGATATGTTTGATGATAATACTCAAAATATAATTGTAGAAGGAAACGATGGATATAAAAAAGCGCAATCCTTTATGAAAACTATGATGCCATCAAGTGTCAAAAAAGTAAAAAAATATCGAGGTAAAATTCCACTATTTATACAAGAAAACATTGAACAAAAATTAAATCAAATTTTTGACTCTGAAATTAAACTTAAATCAGGTGGATATCTTGTTATTAATCCTACAGAGGCTTTGGTGTCAATTGATATAAATTCTGGAAGTTCAATAAAAGGAAAAAATGTTGAAAGCACTGCATTAGATACAAATATTGAAGCAGCTGAAGAAATTGCAAGACAAATAAAAATAAGAGATTTGTCTGGTTTAATTATTATAGATTTTATTGACATGCTTAGTTACGGGAATAGAAGGTTAGTAGAGAGAAAACTTAAAGAAAAATGTAGGGTAGATAGAGCAAGGATCCAAATTGGTAGAATAAGTAACTTTGGTCTTTTAGAAATGTCTAGACAAAGACTTAGAGAGAGTGCAATTAAATGGAAAGTTACTTTAACAGATGAATCTTTTGCTCAAAAACTTCTAAAAATTGTTGAGCTAAAAGCTGTAATTAATAAAGCTAAGTTTGTTGAATTAAAAGTTTGTGAAAAAATTTCGGATTTCCTTAAAGAAAATTTTGTTGATAACTTAACTTATTTTGAAAAAAAAAACAAAATAACTATAGATATTGTAAGTGACAATTCTTTAATTATACCTGAGTATATCATAGATATTAAAAATAAAACAAAAAAAACAATTGAGTTAGTAGAATATTATGAAAAGTTAAAAAATTTAAACACTAAATATAAAGAAGATAAATTTGTAGAAAAAAAAAGAATTCCAAAAATAAGTAAAAAAACTTTTAAGAAAAAAAAATATTATAAAAAAACTAAATAATTCCTTTTGATGGAGAAGATTGATTGCCCATTAAAATTTTATCTATTCGTCCAGATTTATAAGATTGTCTACCTGCAATAACTGCATTTTTAAAAGCAAGTGCCATTTCAAAAGGTTTTTTTGCTTTTGCAATTGCGGTATTTACAAGTACACCATCACATCCTAATTCCATTGCTATAGTTGCATCAGAAGCTTGACCTAAGCCGGCATCTATAATTAATGGAAGTTTAGTTTGTTTTCTAATAATTTGAATATTAATTTTGTTTTGTATTCCTAATCCTGACCCAATAGGAGCAGCTAAAGGCATAATAGCATCTGCGCCTGAATTTTCTAGACGCTTAGCCATTAAAGGATCATCATTACAATAAACCATAACTTTAAATCCTTCTTTAGCTAGTACCTCGGTAGATTTTAAAGTTTCAATCATATCAGGAAATAAATTTTTTTTATCTCCTAAAACTTCTAATTTAACTAATTTCCAACCACCTATTTCTCTAGCAAGTCTTAGTGTTCTCAAGGCCTCCTTTGAATTAAAACATCCTGCTGTATTTGGCAGATATGTAATTTTTTTTGGATCTATATAATCCATAAGTAAAGGTTTTTTTTTATCAGAAATATTCACTCTTCTTACAGCAACTGTTACAATTTCTGCTCCAGATAATGTAATTGCTTTTGCACACTCAGTCATACTTTTATATTTACCAGTTCCAACAATTAATCTGGAATTAAATTTTTTATTTGCAATAATCAGACTATCTTTTTTCAAATTAACCACCTCCAATAAAATGGACTATTTCAATTTTATCATTTTTATTTAATTTTATTTTATTAATTTTTTTTTTATCTACTATTTCTTCATTAAGCTCAATTGCTACTTTATTTAATGGTATTTTGACATTTTTTAATAATTCAGAAAGATTAGAATCTTGAATTATAGATTTGATTCGACCATTTATTTTAATTTTTATTTTTTTTATTTTTTTCATCGTATATAAATGCTGAATGAATAATAAAATAATTATTATTAATGGTCCAAATCTTAATCTATTAGGTGAAAGAGAACAATCACAATATGGATCAACTACTTTTGATCAACTTAAAGAAAATTGTTCTAAAAAAGGACAGGAAATTGGTCTTGATATAGAATTTGTTCAATCTAATGTAGAGGGAGAATTAGTAAATATAATTCAAGATGCAAGGAAAACATTTGATGGTATGATTATAAATGCTGCTGGTTTCACTCATACCTCTGTTGCAATAAGAGATGCTCTCGATTTATTCAAAAAACCAATAATTGAGCTTCACCTATCAAATATTTATAAAAGAGAAGAATTTAGACACAAATCACTAATTAGTAGTATTGTAACTGGAGGAATTTTTGGATTAGGAGCTGAGGGATATATTTTGGCCATAATTTCATTACAAAAGACCTTGCAAAATGAAAATAGATAAAAAAATAATTAAAGAGTTAAGTGATTATTTAAAAGAGTTTAATCTTACAGAGATAGAGATTACAGAAAAAGATACAAAAATTAAAGTTTCAAAAAAAAATGTATCTATAAGTAATCAACCTCAAGCAGACTCCTCATCTCCTAGCGCAATAAGTTTAGCATCTACTCCACCTCAAAAGATTAAATCAGGTATTGAAATCACCTCGCCTATAATTGGTACTGCGTATCATGCTCCAGAACCAGGTGCAAAGAAATTTGTGGAAATAGGAAAAAAAATAAAAAAAGGTGATACAATTATGATTGTCGAAGCAATGAAAACCATGAATCATGTTCCCTCAACAGCTGATGGTGTGGTAAAAGAAATTTGTATAGAAGACGGACAACCTGTCGAATTTGGTCAAACTATTATTATCCTTGAGTAAAAAATGTTTAAAAAAATTTTAATTGCAAACCGTGGGGAAATTGCAGTTAGAATAATTAGAGCTTGTAAAGAGTGGGGAATTTCGACAGTTGCGGTTCATTCAGATGTAGACAGAGAAAGTATGCATGTAAAAATGGCTGACGAAAGTGTATGCATAGGCTCGCACCAACCTTCAAATAGTTATTTAAATACTCCAGCTCTAATGTCAGCTATAGAACTTACTAATGCTGATGCTGTTCACCCTGGATATGGTTTTCTCTCTGAAAATGCAAATTTTGCAAAAATTTTGGAGGATAATAAAATTAACTTTATTGGTGCATCTTCAAAGCATATAGAAATGATGGGAGATAAAATTCAAGCAAAAAAAATAGCAAAAGAAAATGGATTGCCTGTAATCGAAGGATCCGAAAGTGGTGTCAAAGATGTTTCAGAGGCAAAAGAGCTTTGTAAAAAAATTGGTTTTCCTATCTTAATTAAAGCTTCAGGTGGTGGTGGAGGTAAAGGTATGAAGATTGTTTACAAAGAAGAAGAATTTGAAACTTTGTTTTCTACTGCAAAATCAGAAGCGCAGAAATACTTTGGAAATGATGAAGTTTATATTGAAAAATTTTTCCAAAATCCTAGGCATATTGAAGTACAAATATTAGCTGGAAAAAATAGAGTGGTTCATCTTCATGAAAGAGATTGTTCAGTTCAAAGAAGGCATCAAAAATTAATTGAAGAAACTCCTAGTCCAGTTTTAAATGATGAAATAAGAAAAAACTTATTCGATAAAACAGTGAATATGGTTGCTAAGATTGGTTATATGGGGGCTGGAACTGTTGAATTTATTTATGAAGATGGAAAATTTTACTTTCTTGAAATGAATACAAGAATTCAGGTTGAACATCCTGTTACAGAAATGGTTACTGGGATTGATATAATCAAAGAACAAATTTGGATTGCTTTTTCGGGGGAAACGGCTTTAAAACAAAGTGATATAAATCCTAGAGGTCATGCCATTGAATGTAGAATAAATGCAGAAGATGCAAGCAAAAATTTTCAACCTTCTCCAGGAGTTATTACAATGTGTCACCAACCTTCAGGCTTTAGAACTAGAGTAGATGGTGCAATATTCCAAGGTTATAAAGTTACTCCTTATTATGATAGTATGGTTTGTAAATTAATTTGTCATGGTAGAAATAGAACTGAAGCAATTCAAAGAATGAACAGATCTTTAGACGAATTTGTAATTGAAGGAATTATAACAACTATTCCACTACATAAAAAATTGTTAAATCATAAAAAATTTATTAGTTCAGATTTTAATGTAAGTTGGCTAGATAAAGATACAATTGTTTAATAACAGCTTACTAACCATACATCATAAACAGGATGATCAAAAGGTGTAATTGATGGGCTGGATGAAAACATCCATCCATTAAAAACAAAAACTTCATCATTATTTTTATTGGTTAAATCTCTAACTTGTATGTATGCTGTGATTTCTGGATTATCATCAAACTTAGAATTTTTACATTTAAGACTTTTTATTACCAAATCTTTAAATTGTTTCAATTCACCATTTTTTAATTTTAGCAAAGTATTTTTAGAACTTATTTTATCTAAAATTTTTATATCGGTAAAAACACCCTCTAGATTATTTTTTGAATTTGAGTGAACTATAAAAAAAAAATAAAGTAAAAAAACTAATGCTAGTAATTTAAAATTATTCTTTCCAACTAGAGTATTTTTTTTTAGTACCATCTTTATTTTTATTTGGATAATATGCCTTATCTGAACCGGTTAAATTTTCTTGATGAGGTTTTTGCCAATTGTATTTTTCCAAGCTATGTTTTTTTTCAATTTTGTTAGGAGTAAAATGAATCCAAGAATACCATTCTACAGGAATTTTTGATGCATCAATTGTATCTGAATAAATAACCCATCTTTTTCCATTTTTACTTTCATAGTATTTATTTCCAAATTCATCAGCGCCAACAAATTTTCCAAAAAAAATAGTTTTTAATCTTGTTCCAAAAGTGTCTTGATTCCACCAAGTGAAAATTTTTTTTAAAAGTGTCAACATAATTTTTTTTTTATTTTCAATTAAAAATTGTAAAATTTAAATTAGACTAAAATATGAATATGTATATAAATTAATTGATTCAATATTCAAATTTAAAAAAAGGACAAATGGCAAAATATCTTGTTGAAACTTATTACACTTGTTCGTTTAAAGTAAATCACTATTTAGACGATATAAATGAAGCGGAATTAAAAAATTTAGAAAAAAGGGATGATGGAAAATTCGAAGTTTTAGATGTAAAGCTTGATAATAGAAAAACTAAAAGCCTAGACCCAAAAAACAACAAAGTTATTGAAAGTAACAAAGTAGAAATGGTTACTGAAAAAAACAATAACAGTGCAATAAGTAAAGAGACTGTAATAACCAATATAAATAAAGTAAACGAGAAATCTGATAAAAGATTTAGTATGCCAGACAGAAGAAAGGGCTATATTCAAAAAGCTACCATTGGTGATCACAAAGTCTATCTTCATACAGGTGAATACGAAGATGGGAAAATTGGAGAAATATTTATTGATACTAGTAAAGAGGGTGAACTTGTAAAAGCTTTAATGAATAATTTTGCGATAGCTGTTTCTCTCGGCCTTCAATATGGTGTTCCGCTAGATGAATTTATTAGTGCATTTGTTGGTACAAAATTTGAACCCTCTGGTAAAGTACATGGTAATGATAGAATTCTAAGTGCAACATCAATTTTAGATTATATTTTCAGAGAGTTAGCTATTTCATACCAAAATAGAGAAGATCTAGCTCATACCCCAGCAATTGGAGGAAATGAAATAATGAACACAGAAGATCAAAACTCAGAAGATCAGAGTCAATTATTAAAAATTGTTAAAGATATCACTAGCAAAGGTTTTGTAAGAAATAACTATAAAAAAAATCTGGTTGATCTTTCGGATGTAAAAATAACTTTAAAAGGTAAAAAATAAGTTTTATTTTTTTACTTTTAACGTAAGGTTTAATTCTTTCAATTGGTCTGGACTCAACTCAGATGGTGCGTTCATCATTAAATCTTGTGCATTCTGGTTCATTGGAAACATAGTAACTTCTCTAATATTTTTTTCATTAGCTAGTAACATTACTATTCTATCTATACCAGGTGCTATTCCTCCATGTGGTGGTGCACCATAACTGAGTGCATTAATCATTCCACTAAATTTCTCATCTACTTGTTTTTTATCATATCCTGCAATTGAGAAAAGTTTATACATAAGTTCTGGTTTATGATTTCTAATCGCTCCAGATGATAATTCTATCCCATTACAAACTATGTCGTATTGATACGCTAGTATGTCTAATGGATTTTCAATATCTTTTTCTCTAAAATCACCCTGTGGCATTGAAAATGGATTGTGACTGAACTTAATCTTGTTAGTTAATTCATCTTTTTCAAACATTGGATAATCTACAATCCAACAAAATGCGAAAACATTTTCATCAATTAGATTAAGATCTTTTGCAATTTTATCTCTTGCTAAAGCAGTAATTTTTTCTAATTCATCTTGTTTACCACAAGCCATGAAAATACTGTCTCCTATTCCACAACTAGTTTTTTTCATAATTTCTAATAATGCGTCTTGAGAAAAGAATTTACCTATAGGACCTTTTGCTGAAATTTCTTTATCTTTTTCAAAAGTAAAATACGCTAAACCAGAAGCACCCTCTCCTTTTGCCCATTTATCAATATTATCAAAAAAACTTCTTGGCTTATCCTTTGTATTTTTTGTAACGATACATCTTACTTTACATCCAGATTTTACTAATTTTTTAAATATTTCAAATGAAACATCTTCTCTAGTGAAAATCTCAGTGATATCATTAATTATAAGTGGATTTCTTAAATCTGGTTTATCGGTACCATATTTAAGCATTGATTCAGAATAAGAAATTTTTGGAAAATTACTAAACATTAATTTTTTTTTAGAAAAATTTTTAAATGTATTAACCATTAATTTCTCAACTACATTAAATACATCTTCTTGTTCAACAAAAGACATCTCTAAATCTAATTGATAAAATTCTCCAGGACTTCTATCTGCTCTTGCATCTTCATCTCTAAAACATGGAGCAATCTGAAAATATCTATCAAAACCTGATACCATTATTAGTTGTTTAAATTGCTGGGGAGCTTGAGGTAATGCATAAAATTTTCCTGGGTTTAAACGACTTGGTACTAAAAAATCTCTTGCACCCTCAGGACTAGATGAAGTTAAAATTGGTGTTTGAAATTCTAAAAAACCTAATTTAGTCATTTCACTTCGTATATATGAAATAACTTTAGATCTTAAAATAATATTTTCATGAATTTTTTTTCTTCTTAAATCTAAAAATCTATATTTTAATCTTATTTCTTCTGCATATTCTTGATCACTAAAGACTGGCAAGGGCAACTCTTTACAGGTACCCAAAACTTGATATTTCTCTATAGCAATCTCTATTTCGCCTGTATCAATCTCTTTATTTATAGTTTCTTTAGATCTATTAACAACTTTTCCCTCTACTTTAATTACTGTTTCTAATTGAATTTTTTCTAAATCAAAAAAATATTTATTATCTTTATTTATTATACATTGAGTAATTCCGTAATTGTCTCTTAAATCAATAAATAATAAATTACCATGATCTCTTTTTTTATTTATCCAGCCAGAAAGAGAAATATTTTTATCTACATCCTCTTTTCTTAATTCATTACACTTATGTGTTCTGTATTTATTCAATTAATCCTCTAATGCTTCTTTAATAATTTTAAAGTCGATCGGTTTTTTTCTTTTTAAGCTTATTTCGTCGATTTTATATATGAAATCAGATATTTTGCCATAAGTTCTATCAATCCTCTTAATAATAAAATCAATAAGTTTTTTATCTATTGCTATTTGACGATCTGAAAGATTTTTTAATATTAATGCATACATTAAATCATCACTAGGTTTTTCTATCTCAGATAAAATAAAATTAG